>NZ_JBISWK010000087.1:0-34277 GCF_044462205.1 Kocuria rhizosphaericola
GACCCTTGCCGTGGCCGGCCTGACCGGGGCGCTGCTGCTGACCGGCTGCCAGGACGAGACCCGGCTGACCCAGCTGGACCAGTCCGGGGTCTCCACCGAGGAACTGGTCGGCCAGCAGATCACCCTCACCAACGACGTGGAAGGCATCTACGGGGAGGAGTTCCTGACCATGGGCGATGAGCAGACGGTGGTGTTCGTGAGCGAGATGCCCGCCGATCTGCGCCCCGGCGACGAGGTCGAGGCCACCGGCACCGTGGCCGCCGGCGACCTGTTCAGCGAACCCGGCGACCGTGACCGGCTGATGCGCCTCACCGACGAGGAGACCGCCAACTACCTCGTCAACCGCGAGTCCGAGCCCTACCTCACCGAGGCCACCGTCACCGTCGTCGAGTAGCAAGCAGCCCGGCCCCCACCGACGGGCGGCGGCGATCACCGGCGCCGGGTCAGGACGGGCGGCTGGTCGCGTCCCGGACCTCACCGACGAGTTCTTCCAGGACGTCCTCCAAGGCGATCACAGAGGCTTCTCCGGCTCTGGTCCCGGTGCCGGTGAGCAGGGCCAGGTGGGCGTTGCGCTGCTGCATGGCCCGCATGACGTGGCGCAGCTTGGCGTCGGCGGCCACCGTGCCGAGCCGGCGGATCGCGTCCTGCGGGACGGGGGCGTGGCGGCGCTCGGGCGGGATCCCGAGCAGGTCCTTGGTGTGGACGTAGCCCACCAGCGTCCCGTCGTCCTCCTGGACGGGGAAGCGGGAGAAGCCCGTCCGAGCGCAGACCTGCTCCAGCTCCGCGACGGTCGCGGAACGGGGCACGGTGTGCAGCTGCTCGGCCGGGATGGCCACGTCCTCCGCGGTGAGGTGCTCGAAGTTCAGCGCCCCGGTGAGCAGGGTGATCTCGTCCTCGTCGAGCAGGCCCTCCCGGCCCGACTCGGCGACGAAACCGGCGACCTCGTCCGAGTTGAAGCTCGACGCGACCTCGTCCCTGGGCTCGGCCTTCAACGCGTGGCGGACCACGAGGTTCGCGGACTGGTTCATCAGCCAGATGAACGGGCGGAAGGCCAGCACGAAGACCCGCAGGACCGGGCCCAGCAGCAGGGCCGAGGCCGCCGGCCTGGCGATGGCCATGTTCTTGGGGACCATCTCCCCGATCACCATGTGGAAGAACGTGACGACCAGCAGGGCGATGACCAGGGCGATGGGGTGCACGAGGCCCTCGGGCACCCCGAGGTCTGCCATGGGGCCCTCGATGAGGTGGGCGATCGCGGGCTCCCCCACGGCGCCGATCAGCAGGGAGCATGCAGTGATGCCCAACTGCGTGGCGGCCAGGGACGTGGAGACGTCCTCGATGCCCTTCAGTGCGGTCTTGGCGGCACCGGAACCGGCCGCGGCCTTCGGCTCGATCTGGTCACGGCGGGCCGAGACCATGGCGAACTCCGCGCCCACGAAGAACGCGTTGCCGCCCAGCAGCAGGACCAGGAAGAGGATGGCGAGGCCTTCGCTCATCGGGACTCACCCCTCTCGGCGTCGACGGCCGCGGAGCCGGAGGCATCGCCGGCCCCTTCGGAAGCCTTCTCGGCGGGCGCCCCCTCGGGCGTGGTGCCGCCGGCGTCGGCCCGGCGGCCGTCGCCGCGCCGGACGACGATCCGGTCCACCCGGTACCCGTCCATCCGCACCACGGTGAGGGTGACGTCGGTGCTGGTCGGCAGGTTGTCCTCGTCGCGGTGGACGTGGTCGACGGCCTCGAACGAGACCGTGTCCCCCGCCAGGGGCAGCCGGTCCAGCCTCTCGGCCATCAGGCCGCCGAGGGTGTCGGACTCCTGGCCCTCGGGAAGTTCCAGGCCCATGACGTCGCCGAGCTCGTCGGGGCGCAGCAGCCCGGACACGGAGATCCCGCCCTCGCGGGTGCGGCGGTACCGGGCGACGGTCTCGTCCTGCTCGTCGTCGATCTCCCCGACGATCTCCTCGATCAGGTCCTCGAGGGTGACGATCCCGGCGGTCCCCCCGTACTCGTCGACGACCACGGCCAGCTGCAGGCCCGGCTTGCGCAGCTCGCGCAGCAGCGGGTCCAGGGTCATGGACTCGGAGACGGTCGTCGTCGGGACCGCGATCTCGCGCACGGTGCGGGTGGCGCGGTCCTCGTACGGCACCGCGAGGGCGTGCTTGAAGTGCACGACGCCCACGATGTCGTCGACGGAGTCGCCCTCCACCGGGAAGCGGGAGTGACCGGTCTCGGCGGAGATCGTGATGAGGTCCTGGACGGTGTGGTCGTCCAGGAAGGTGACCTGCGGGCGCGGTCGCATGACGTCGGCGGCCGTGCGGTCGCCGAACTCGATGGACCGGGCCACCAGCTCGGCGGTGCCGGCGTCGAGGGTGCCCTCGGCCCCGGAGCGGGAGACCACGGCCATCAGCTCCCCGGCGGTGCGCGCGCTGGCGACCTCCTCGGCGGGGGTGAACCCGAGCAGCTTGAGCACCCAGTTGGCGGAGGAGTTGAGGATTTTCACGAGCCAGCCCAGCAGCAGCATGAAGATTCGCTGGGGGTGGACCACGAGCCGGGACACGCGCATCGGCTCGGCGATCGCCCAGTTCTTCGGCACGAGTTCGCCGAAGACCATCTGGGTGAACGTGGCGATCACGAACGCGGCCGTGGTGGCGATGCCGGTGGCGGCCACCGGGGACAACCCGGTGAGGCCGAGGCCCTGTGCCAGGATCACGCCCAGCGAGGGTCCGGCGAGGAACCCCACGATCAGGCTGGTGAGGGTGATGCCCAGCTGCGCGCCGGAGAGGTTGGTGGAGGTCTTCGTCAGGGCCCGCTCGATGGCGGCGGCCCTCCGGTCGCCGGCCTCCTCAGCGGCCCGGACCTCGTTGCGGTTGACGGTCAGGAGGGCGAACTCCACGGCCACGAACAGCGCGTTGCCGGCCACGAGGAGCACGGCCACGGCGAGCAGGATCCAGGCCTCTAGCACGCGGTGCACCCCTCGGTCGGGGAGGTGCGGTCAGGGGAACCCGTACTTCGGGGCTCCGTTTCGTCCGGACCGGCGGAGGCGCGGTGCGCGCCTCCGGGGGACCGGGTGTGGGAGGAATGCATGGCCCCAGAATAACGGAGGCGCCGGGGAGCGCGGTGCGGACCGGCTCAGGCGAGGAACGCGCGCAGGGACCGCTCCGCGGCCCGGTAGGTGGCGGCGTCGATGGTCTCGCCGTCCAGGAACCGGTCGATCACCCGCGGGTCCGTGTAGGAGCTGCGGGCGATGGCGGCCGTGTTGCCCAGGTGCTCGGCGACCTCCCGCATGGCGGCGGACACGGCCTTCTTCCGGGCGCTCTCGCTGGGCCGGGTGTCGGCGCGGGCGGCGAGCGCCATCGCGGCGGTCACCGTTCCCTGCCAGGTGCGGAAGTCCTTGGCGGTGAAGTCGGGGCCGCACCGGTCCCGCACGAAGTCGTTGAGCCGGGCGCTGGTGATGCCCACCCACTGCCCGTCCTCGTCGCGGTACGCGAGCGCGGTCTCGTCCGGGCCGCGCTCCAGCATGGGCGCCAGCGCGGCGGCGAGGTCGGCGTCCCGGAGGGTCGGTGTCCAGCGCTGCCCGCTCTTGCCGGGGAAGTCGAGGTGCACGTCCTGCCCGTCCACCCGGACGTGCTGGACCAGCAGGGTGGTCACGCCGTAGGAGCCGTTCGACTGGGCGTACTCCTCGTTGCCGACCCGCAGGGCGGCCTCGTCCATGAGCCGGAACGCCGCGGCGCAGGCCTTCTCCGCCGTGATGCCCTCCGAGCGCAGCAGCCGGGTGACGGCCGGGCGGGCCTGCGGGAGCGTGTCGCCGAAGTCCAGGACGCGGTCGAACTTCTCGCGGTCCTTCAGCTCCCGCCACCGCGGGTGGTAGAGGTACTGGCGCCGCCCGGCGTCGTCGACGCCCGTGGCCTGGATGTGCCCGTTGGGCTGCGGGCTGATCCACACATCCTTCCAGGCCGGGGGGATCGCCAGCTGCCGGATCCGCTCGAGCTCGGCCCGGTCCTGCACCTTCGTGCCGTCGGCCTGCCGGTAGGAGAAGCCCTTGCCGTGGCCGCGGCGGGTGATCCCGGGGCGCCGGCAGTCGCTGCGCCGCAGGCGGGGCGTGCGGGGCTTCGCTGGGGTCTGCTGCGTGGCGGCCATCGTGTCCTTCCGGATCGGCTCCGGGACCACCCCGGGAACACCAAGTCTACTGACTGTCGGGGGCGTGAGCGCCGACTCGGCGGTGGGACCGGTCAGGGATCCGAGCGGGTGTACGCGGCGGCGCGCACGGCGTCGTCGTCCTCGAGCCCGGCGCCGAGGGCCCCGCCCACGGTGGCGAGCGTGGCCGTCAGCCACGCGAGCTTGACGTACTCCACCGTGCCGACCGGGGCGCCGATCACGTCCGCGAAGACCTCGCCGTCCACGAGCAGCAGCGCCCCGAGCCAGGACAGGGCGAAGACCGCGAGGTAGAAGACGGACACGCCGATCGCCACGGTGGCGGCCGTGGCGAGGTTGAACAGGGCCACCTGCTCGCGCTCGCCCCGCCGGCGCGGGCGCTCCCACAGCCGGGCGCCGACGACGAGCGCACCGGTCACCGCGGCGATCGACAGGACACCCAGCAGCCCCAGCCGCCAAGGGCCGTAGGCGGCGGCGAGCAGCCACAGGTCGGAGGCGACCAGGGTGAGCACGCCGGTCGCCGCCGCCAGGGCGAGGAGCCGGGACAGCCGCACCACCAGCGTCCACGGCCGGTTGGCGCGGATCATCCCGAGCAGCAGGCGCACGTTGCCGCCCAGGACCCGCACGGTGAACTGCACGGCGTTGTCCTCGGGCCGGTCCTCGAGGTCCTCCGCGCGCTGCCGGGCCCGCCGGACGAGCTCCTCCTGCGCGTCGGCGTCGTCCGCGTCCTCCGCGTCGTGGCCGAGCAGGTGGCCGACCACCCGCACGGCCGCCTGCCGGACCTTCTGTCCCACGTGCAGGGCGCCGAGGGCCGGGACGGCCACGAGACCCACGCCGTGCACGGGGCTCAGCTGCGTCAGCACCGGGCTGCGGCCGTCCTTGAGCGGGACGTCCGTGAGGACGACGACGAGGTCCCAATCCTCGTCGAGCATCCGGTCGCGCGCGGCCTCGAGCAGGTCGAGACCGTCCGCGGGCGGGACGACCAGCCGGTCGGTCACCGCCGCCACCCGCCAGCGCACTCCCGAATAGCGCTCGTGCAGGGGCCCCGGCAGGGAGACCGCGAGGTCCTTGGGCAGGGCGCCCGCGATCTGGGGCGAGAGGACGAGGCCGACCAGCAGCTCGGGCACGGGCTCGGGGCAGGGGGCGGGATCGGCGGTGGTGGCGGAGGGATCGGCGGTGGTGGCGGAGAGGTCGTCGGGCACCGGTCAATCCTGGGGCAGGTCGCCCGGAAACTCCACTCGCCCCCGGGCCGTGGGTGCGGCCGCTGTCGCACGCGGCCACCCAGGCGCCGCACCGGGGAATGATTAGGTCATGTCCGTGTTGCGTATTTCCCGGATCACGACCTATGGTGATCCCTGTCTCGGAGGTTAGGCAACCCTTGCCTAACCTCCATCCGTACCGACGGTCCCGCCGTCGACGTCCGAAAGGGTGGCCGTGGCCCCTCTGCTCCCCCGCGCTCCGCGCCCGCTGTTCCCCGCCCCGTCCTCCGCGCGCCGCCGCGGCAGGGCCCCGGCCGCCGCACTGGCCGCGGGGGCCCTGGTGCTCACCGGGTGCTCCACGGGCCCCGCGGGCGGGGAGTCCGGGAGCGCGTCCACGTCCGCGGAGGGCGCCACCGGCGAGTTCCCCCGCGCGGTGGAGCACGTCTACGGCGAGACGACGATCGAGGAGGCCCCCGAGCGCGTGGCCACGGTGTCCTGGGTCAACCACGACGTCGCGACCGCCCTCGGCGTGGTGCCGGTGGGCGTGCCCACCACGGACTTCGGCGCCAACGAGAACGGGTCCACGGACTGGTTCGAGGCCGCGCTGGAGGAGTCCGGGGCCCAGGCCCCGGAGACCTACGCCGAGACGGACGGGATCAACTACGAGGCGATCGCGGCGCTGCAGCCGGACGTCATTCTGGGGGCGTACTCGGGGCTGACCCAGGAGGAGTACGACAAGCTCTCCGAGATCGCCCCCGTGGTCGCCTACCCGGAGGGCGCCGTGGCCTACGGGACCTCCTGGCAGGACTCCACGGAACTCATCGGCCAAGCCCTGGGCCGGGAGGAGCAGGCGGCGGAGGTCGTGGCGGACGTCGAGGAGCAGATCGAGGAGACCGCGGCGCAGCACCCCGACCTGGAGGGCACCTCCTTCGTCTACGGCACGATCGACCCGTCGGCCGCCGACCCGATCTTCGCCTACACCGCGGTGGACAACCGCCCGAGGTTCCTCGACTCCCTCGGCATGGTCCAGTCCGAGGCCGTCGAGCAGGCCGCCGAGGGCAAGGAGGACGAGTTCTTCGTCACCTGGTCCCCCGAACGGGCCGACGACCTGGCCTCGGACGTGTTCGTGAGCTGGGCCGAGGACGAGGGCGTCCGCGAGGCCATCCAGAACGACCCCCTGCTCAGCAGGATCCCGGCGGTGGCCGACGGCGCCCTGGTGCTCCAGACGGACCCGCAGGAGGTGCTCTCGGTCTCCGCCGCCTCCCCCCTGAGCATCCCGTGGGCGCTCGAGAACGTGGTCCCGGACATCGCCGAGGCCGCCGCGTCCTCCGGCGGCGAGTGAGACCGCGGTCCAGGTGAGCACCACGACCACGGCCTCCCCCGCCCGGACGGCCCCCCGGGTCCCCGGCGCCGCAGCACGGCGCCGGGGCCTCGGCCTGTCCGCCGCCGTGCTGCTGCTGGCACTCGCCGCCGCGGCCTCCCTGTTCTGGGGGACCCGCTCGGTCGACCCGGCCACGGTGGTCGCCGTGCTCACCGGACTGCCCGCCGCTCTGCTCGAGGGCGGCTGGTCGCAGCTCTCCGCCGGGCTGGGCATCGACGCCGCCGTGGTGCAGAGCCGGATCCCCCGGACCCTGACCGCGGTGCTCGTGGGAGCGGCACTGGCCGTGGCCGGGGCCGGGATGCAGGGGGTCAGCCGCAATCCGCTGGGCGACCCCGGGCTGCTCGGGTTGACCGCCGGCGCGGCGTGCGCGGTGGTCCTCGGGATCGGCTGGCTCGGGCTGGTGGCCACGTGGCAGCTCACCGCACTGGCCCTCGCCGGCTCGGCCGTGGCCGCCGTGCTCGTCTTCGGCTCGTCCCGGCTCGGCGGCGCCGCCCCGACCCCGGCCGGCCTGGTCCTGTCCGGGGCGGCCGTGAACGCCGGTTTCACCGCGCTGACCACGTCCGTGGTGCTCGTGCTGCCCGCCGTGCTGGACCGCTTCCGGTTCTGGAGCATCGGCTCGGTCGCCCGCGCCGAGGCCACCGACCTCGCCGCCGTGGCGCCCCTCGTCCTGCTCGGCGTGCTCCTCGTGCTCGGCGGCTCCTCCGGGCTCAACGCCATGGCCCTGGGCGACGAACTCGCGCACGGGCTGGGCGTGGACCTGGGCGCCCAGCGCGTCCTCGTCTTCGTGGGCGTGGTCCTGCTCTCCGGCTCGGCCACGGCCCTCGCGGGCCCCATCGCCTTCGTGGGCCTGCTCGTGCCCCACGCCGTGCGACGCTTCCTCGGCGGCGACTACCGCTGGATCGTCCTGTTCAGCGCGGTGCTCGGCCCCGTGCTGCTCCTGCTGGCCGACGTCCTGGGCCGGGTGCTGACCCCGCCCCAGGAGATCCACGTGGGCGTCACCACGGTGGTGCTGGGCGTGCCCGTGCTGCTGGTGCTGCTGCGCCGGGGACGGAGCGTGACGCTGTGACCGGCACCGTGCTCGCCCCCGAGGCCGTGGTCCCCGTGGAGGGCGGGACCGCCGAGCTCGTGCGGGCCGTCCGCCGGGAGCGGGCCCGGCGCACCCGGCGGGCGGTCGCCCTGCTGACCCTGGCGCTGCTCGCGGCCCTGGCCGTGCGCGTGCTGCTCGGGCGCTACACCGTGACGGTCCCCGACTTCTTCGCGATCCTCGCCGGGGAGCGGATCCCGGGGGCGAGCTTCATCGTGCTGCAGGAGAAGCTGCCGCGCGCCGTGCTGGGCGCGCTCGCCGGGACCGCCCTCGGCTGCTCCGGCGCCCTGTTCCGCCGGGTGCTGCGCAATCCCCTGGCCAGCCCCGACATCCTGGGCATCACCTACGGCGCCGCGGCGGGGGCCGTGGCCGGCACCGCGGTGTGGGGGCTGCGCGGCACGGCCGTGTCCTGGACCGCCCTGGCCGGGGCGGTGCTCGCCGCGGCCCTCATCGCCACCGCCTCGGTGCGGCTGCGCACCGGCGGGATCGTGGGCGAGCGCTTCCTGCTCGCCGGCATCGGCGTGGCCGCGCTCGCCCAGGCCCTCACCGCGGCCCTGCTGGTGCGGCTGTCCCTGAACTCCGCCCAGGACGCCGCCCTCTGGACGGCGGGCTCGCTCAACGCCGCCACGTGGGACCGGATCGCCGTCCTCGGCGCGTGCCTGGTCCTGGCCGTGCCCGCGGCCGTGGCGGTGCACCGCGCGCTCGAGCCGGCCGAGTTCGGCCCGGAGCTGGCGGCGGGGCTCGGGGCGCGCCCGGCGCGCAGCCGGGCGCTCGCCCTGGGCCTGGGCGTGCTGCTGGCCGCGGTGGCCACCGCCGCGACCGGTCCACTCGCCTTCGTGGCGCTGATGTCCACCCCGGTGGCGACCGCCCTGACCCGGGGACGGACCTCGATCGTGGCGTGCGCCCTCGTGGGCGCCGTGGTCGTGGTGCTCGCCGACTCCGTGGGCGCGGACCTGCTGGCGCAGGCGCAGCTGCCGGCCGGCGTGGTCACCGGCGCCGTGGGCGCCCCCGTGATGCTGTGGCTGCTCGTGCGGCAGCGGAGAGGAGCCCTGGCATGAGCCGCGATCCGCGCCCTGATCTGCGCCCCGTGGAGGATCCCGCGGCCGACGTCCCCGCCTTTCGGATGCGCGGCCTGTCCCTGGGCTACGGCGACCGCACCGTGGTGCGGGAGGTGGACCTCGACATCCCGCACGGGGCCACCACCGTGCTCATCGGCGCCAACGGGTGCGGCAAGACCACGCTGCTCAAGGGCCTGTCCCGGCAGCTGCGCCCGGTCGCCGGCACCCTCGAGGCGGACGGCCGTGGCGTGCGTGAGTGGCACGCCCGCCAGTACGCCCGCTCGGTCAGCCTCCTGCCGCAGTCGCCCGTGGTCCCGGAGGGACTGACCGTCGCGGAGCTCGTGGAGCGCGGACGGCACCCGCACCGCCGGTGGTGGGGCGCGCCCTCCCCCGACGACGACGCGGCCGTGGCCCGGGCGATGGAGCTCACCGAGCTCACGGCACTGGCCGGGCGGCCCGTGGAGGAGCTCTCCGGCGGGCAGCGCCAGCGGGTCTGGATCGCCCTGACCCTGGCCCAGCGGGCCAGGACGATGCTGCTCGACGAGCCCACCTCCTACCTCGACCTGGCGCACCAGGTGGACCTGCTGGACATGCTCCGGGAACTGGAGCACCCGGACGGGCCGGGTGCCGGCCGGGCCACCGTCGTCGCCGTCCTGCACGAGCTGAACCTGGCCGCGCGCGTGGCCGACCGGCTCGTGGCGATGTCCGACGGGCGCATCGTGGCCGCGGGCACGCCCGCCCAGGTGCTCACCCCCGAGCTGCTGGCCGAGGTCTTCGGGCTCCGGGCGGACGTCGCCCGGGACCCCGTGGGCGGGCGGCCCGTCGTCCTGCCCCGGGGGCGGGCCCGCGAGGGCTCCCACCCCGTCCCGCCCGCCGCACCCGTGGCCCTGGGCCCCGAGCCCCGAGCCGCCGCCGAGACCGGAAGGACCCTGCTGTGACCGTCGTCCCCGCCCCCGAGGCCTCCGCCGCCCCCGACGCCCCCGTGCTGTGCGTCGAGGCCGCCGTGACGTCCGTGACCCAGCTGTGCCCGTCCTTCCGGCGGATCACCCTCGCGGGCCCGGAGCTCGCAGGGCTGTCCCCGGCCCTCGTCGGGGCCGGGGGCGCGACCCGGTGCCGGGACGCCTACATCAAGCTGCTCGTCCCGCCCCCGGGCCGCGAGCCCGAGCGGGCGGACCTGTCCCTGGGCCTGCGCGAGGGCTGGTTCGCCCGGCCCGCCGAGGAGCGCGGCTGGATGCGGACCTACACCGTGCGCGGCGTCCGGCGCACGACGTTCTGCGGGATGGTGGTCCCGGAGCTCGTGATCGACGTCGTGGTGCACGGCGGGCACGCCCAGGACGGCCCCGGCAGCCGGTGGGCGGCCGCGGTGTCCCCCGGCGAGCGCGTGTACCTGCTCGGGCCCGGCCCCCGGGAGCGGCCCTGGGCGGCGTGGGACCACGGCGGCGCCCAGCGCGTCCTCGCCGTCGGGGACGAGACCGCGGCACCGGCCCTGATGTCCGTCGCGGAGGAGTTCACGGACGCCCACTCCGGGCTCCCTGCGGGCGGGACCCGTCCCCGCCTCGACGTGGTGCTCGAGGTCCCGCACCCCGAGGACGCCGCCGCCCACCGCCTGCCCGCCGACCTGCCGGACGTGCGGCTGCACGTCCTGCCCCGCGCCGGGGACGGGCAGCCGGCCGGGCACGGGCACCGGGCCGCGGTGCGCCTCGCCCGTCTGCTCGAGCTGCCGGGCGGGGCCGTGGACGACGTCCTCGCGGGCCGCCGCCCGCCGCGCGGCCGCGGGACGCCCGCCCTGCCGGTCACGGAGAGCGACGCCGAGAAGGCCGCGGACAGCGCCGCGGAGCCCCGGGCGTGGTCGGTGGCCACGCCCGGGCGCGCCGACGTCCCCTACGTGTTCCTCGCCGGCGAGTCCGGCACCGTCAAGGCGCTGCGCCGGCTGTGCGTCGACGCCGCGGGCATTCCCAAGGACCACGTGTCCTTCATGGGCTACTGGCGGCAGGGCCAGGCGGAGTCCTGAGCGCTCGGCGCGGGCTCCCGCCGGGTGCCGTCACGCCGTGATCCGTCCGTGGGCGGAGCCCCGGGGCGCCGGTCAGCTGTCGTCCGGCCGCGGCGTGACGCGCAGGACGGCGTCGTCGGCACCGTTGGAGGTGGTGACCCACAGGGCGCCCTCGTCGTCGAGGGTCAGCGAGCGCAGCCGGCCGTAGTGGTTCTCCAGCTCGGCCATGCGGGTCAGTCCGGTGACCGCGGTGTCCTCGACCCGGTAGACCCCCACGCCGGTGTTCTTGAGCTCCGCGACCGCCAGGGCCCCCTCCCAGGCGCCCCACTGCTCCCCGTCGAGGAAGGCGGCTCCGCTGAGGGCCACGGTCGGGCGCCCGGAGGACCACGCCGCCGGGATCGCGTCCGGGTACTTCTCCAGGTCGGTCATGGGCACGGACTCGTCGTAGCCGGGCTCCGGGTCCCACCCGTAGTTGCCGCGGGGCTCGAGGACGTTGATCTCGTCGTCGGTGCCGGGACCGTGCTCCGCCGACCACACGGTGCCCGTTCCGGGCTGCACCGCGAGGCCCTGGACGTTGCGGTGGCCCAGGGTGTGGACGGCGGCCGCGGGCCCGTCCCGGTCGGCGAACGGGTTGTCCTCCGGGATCGTGCCGTCGGGGTGGAGCCGCAGCGTCTTGCCCCCCAGCGAGTCCGGGTCCTGCGGGTGCTCGCCCTGGGCGGCGTCGCCGGTGCCGACGCGGAGAGTGCCGTCCGGGGCGAAGCGCAACCGGCAGCCGCTGTGCCGCCCGGAGCTGATGGGCAGGCCGTCCACCACGGTCCCGGTGCGCTCGGCCGCCGCGGCGTCCTCGTCGAGCCGCCAGCGGGTCACCCGCACGTCCTGCGGCCGGCCGTCGCCCGTCCGCGTGGCGTGGCAGAGGAAGATCTCCCGGTTCCGCCCGAAGTCCGGGGAGACCTCCAGACCCATCAGCCCGGCCTCGCTGCCCACGAACAGGTCGTCCAGGTCCGCCTCGACCTCCCGCGTGCCCTGCTCGTCGTGGGCCAGCAGCCGCCCGCCGCGCTCGGTGACCAGCACGGTGCCCTCCGGGGTGAGGGCCACGTCCCACGCCAGCTCGAGGTCGTCCACGACCACCTCCACGTCCAGGGCGGGCGCGGCCGCCGGAGCACCCAGGCGCTCGCCGGTCGCCACGGTTCCGCCCCCGTCGGGGGCGCAGGCACTCAGCAGCAGTGCCAGCACGGACAACGTGCTCACGATCCCCCTGCGGACACCCATGGAGGCAATCTACTCCGATCCGCGAGCGGCAGGACCGCAGGATCGGTGCATCCTGCCCCGGACGGAGCGGGGAGCAGAGCGGGGGGGCGCCGGTGGACCACGACCCGGCCGGTCACGCCCGGCCGGTCCTCCTCGACGCGGTGGCACCGGTCGTGCCGGGCACGACCCACGTGGTCACCACCGGGCTGCTGCCCCCGGGCCGGCCCCTGACCGCGTCCCTGCCGCGGGGTTCGGGCCGGCCCTCGTGGCGTCCCTGGCCACGGCGTCCACGGCCCCGCACCGGTGGAGCCCGTCACGGTTCTTCATGCCTGCTGTGCTCGTCGTCCGGGTCCCCTCGTCCCGGTGGGCGACCGTCCCCCGCGCCGGTCCTGACGGGGTCCGGGAAAATCAAGTGGTGATCCGTGACCCGCGTCTCAGTAGGATGGGCCGGAGCCGCCGGATCTTCCTGATTTCCCTGGTGGCTGGGCCGGTGCGGGGGCGATCTCGTACCGGCCGCTTTCTGCCCCCGTCCGCACTCCGCCGCAGGGTCCGGCGGGCGGGCCCCACGGCTCAGCAGATCTTCTCCTCCACGGGCAGCACGCCCTCGAGGAGGTAGGTGGTGACCGTCTCGTCGACGCACCGGTTGCCGCTCAGGTAGGCCCCGTGCCCTTCACCCACCCGGGTCAGCAAGTGCCCGTCCTCGAGCTGCGCGGCCAGCGCCTGCGACCACTCGTAGGGCGTGGCCGGGTCCCCCGTGCTGCCGACCACCAGGATGGGCCCGGCACCGGCGGCGTCGATCGGGGCGGGCGCGCTGACGGGTTCGTGCGGCCAGGCCCCGCAGGTGACCTGCCCGTGGCTGAACCAGTCGCCGAGGGTCGGGGACGCTTCCTGCAGCTGAGCGTCCAGCGCCGCCATCGCGGCGGGGTCGTCGTTCTCGGGACGGTCGAGGCAGTCGATCGCGATGTTCGCCTCGTAGGAGTTGGTGTAGGTGCCGTCGGGTCCACGGCCGTAGGCGATGTCCGCGAGGCGCATCAGCCCCGTCCCGTCCCCGTGCTCCGTGGCCAGGACCAGGGACTGGGTCAGGAACCACCAGATGCGCGGATCGTAGAGCGGTTTGATGAGCCCGCTGACCGCGTCGTCCACGGTGAGCGGCCGTCCGTCGACGGTCGACAGCGGCTGCGCCTCGATCTGCCGGAGCAGGGCCTCGATCTCGGCCAGCCCCTCGTCGGCGGTCCCCTCGAAGGGGCATCCGTCCAGCGGCAGACAGGACTCGACGTACACGCGCAGGGACCGTTCGAAGCCGGCGGCCTGGTCGAGGGTCAGCCGAGCGCCGTCGAGGGACGGGTCCATGGCCGCGTCGAGGACGAACCGGCCCGCCCGTTCGGGGAACAGGTCGGCGTACGTGGCGCCGAGGAGGGTGCCGTAGGAGTAGCCGAGGTAGTGGAGCTCGTCGTCGCCCAGCACCGCCCGCAGGATGTCCAGGTCCTTGGCGGCGCTGACCGTGTCGACCTCGCCGAGCAGCGGGCCGGTGTTCGCCGCGCACGCCGCGGCCCACCGCTCGGCCGCCGCAACGGCCTGGGCCAGGCCCTCCGGGGTGTCGGGGTCGACGGAGCCGGCACGCATCGCGTCCAGCGTGGCGTCGTCGACGCACTCCACCGCGGTGGAGCTGCCCACGCCCCGCGGGTCGAAGCCCACGATGTCGTACGCGGCCCGGACGCCCGGGTCCAGGCCGGCCGCCCACGCCTCGATCGCGGCCGTCCCGGAACCGCCCGGGCCGCCGAAGTTCACGAGCAGGGAGCCCTGCCGGGCGGCGGGGTCGGTGCTCACCACCCGGGTGACCGCCAGCTCGATCTCCCCGGCGGCCGGGTTCGCGTGATCGAGCGGCGCCCGCACCCGGGCGCACTCCGCCGCCACGCCGCAGGCGGTCCACACGAGCTGCTGGGCGTAGAAGTCCTCGAGCCCGGGCGGCACCTGCGCGGTGACGACGACGCCCTGCTGCGGCGCGGCGACCGTGGCCGCCCCGGCCGCCGGACCGGACGCCAGGAGCACGGCCAGAGCCAGCGCGGAGCCCGCACGGCGCGTGCGCCGGCGCCTCCTGTCGCGCGCACCGGGAAGCTGGTCGGGGCTGCGGGTGTTCTCGGGAGGACGCATGGGTCACCACTGCTTTCGGTCGAACCGGCCGGACGCCGGGGCGCGGGCACGAGCGCGGACGCGCACGTCGTGTTCCCTGCCGGCGACCTCGCGGCCCGCCGGGCCCCGGGCGCCCCCGCGCCCCGCAGCCCCCGACCTCCACGCCCCACCACCGCGCGACAAGGGGCTTCAGGGTAGGAACGCGCCGATCGGGCGGTCAAGGATGTGTCGCGGCGCGAAGGCGTCACAGGTGGTCCCGCGCCGCGGGGCGCAGGACCACCGCGGACAGCAGCCCGCCCGCCGCGAGCAGGCCCGCGCACAGTCCCATGACCACGGGGAAACCCTCGCGGACCAGGGCCGGGTCGGTGAGGCCGGTCTCCCCGAGTCCCCCCACCAGCGGGACCGCGGCGACCGCGAGCAGGCCCGCCGTGCGCGCCACGGCGTTGTTGACCCCGCTGGCCAGCCCCGCCTGCTCGGTGGGCAGGGCGCCGAGGACCGTGGCCGTCAGCGGCGTGACCAGCAGGGTCAGTCCGGCGCCGAACACCGCCGCCGGGAGCAGCACCTCCAGGAGGTAGTGCGCTCCGGGCCCGGCCCGGCCCAGCAGGAGCACCCCGAGCGCGGCGATCAGCGGACCGGCCGTCATGGGCAGTCGCGGACCCGCCCGGTGCGCGAGGGCGCCGGCGGACGGCGAGAGCAGCAGCATCAGGACGGTGACGGGCAGCAGGGACAGTCCGGCCGCCACGGGCGAGAAGCCGGCTCCCACCTGGAGGGCGACGACGAGGACGAAGAAGACCGCGCCCAGTCCGGCGTAGACCACGAAGGTGATGACGTTCGCCGCGACGAACAGTCGCTCACCGAGCAGGGCGGGAGGCAGCAGCGGGGACACCGCACGGCGTTCCCGGAGCAGGAACGCCGTCAGCAGGCCCGCGCCGGCCGCGAGCGCCCCGGCCGTGCCCGGCACCGACGGGTCGTCGCCGGCCGCGGCCGTCAGCCCGAGCGTCAGCGCCCCGAGCCCGGTCACCAGCAGGGCGGCGCCGGGCACGTCCAGCTGAGGGCTGGCCGCCGGGTCCCTCGACTCGGGGACGTGCCGGCGGGCGATCAGCGCCACGGCGAGCGCCAGCGGCAGGTTGATCAGGAACACCCACCGCCACGAGGTGGTCTGGACCAGCCAGCCGCCCGCGAACGGCCCCACGGCCGAGGCCACCCCCGTGAGCCCCGACCAGGCGCCGATGGCGCGGGCGCGGTCCCCGGGAACGAAGGACGACTGCAGGATCGCGAGGGCGGTCGGCACCAGGAGGGCGCCGCCGATCCCCTGCACGGCACGCGCGGCGACGAGGACGGTGACGTCGGGGGCCAGGCCGCACAGCGCGGAGGCCCCCGCGAAGCAGGCGACGCCGATCAGGAAGATCCGGCGCCGGCCGTACCGGTCCCCCAGCGAGCCGCCGAGCAGCACGAGGGCGGCCAGGCTCAGCGTGTACCCGTTGACCACCCAGGTCAGGCCGGTGCTCCCCGCGCCGAGGTCGGCGCCGACCGCCGGCAGGGCGATGCTCACCACGGTCGTGTCGATGAACGTCAGGGCCGAGCCGAGCACGGTGGCGGCCAGCACCCACCAGGCCCGCCGCTGGCCCCAGGACAGCAGCTCGGGCGGAGGGTCGGCATCGGAGGATCGCACCATGGGCAGCTCGTTCGTCGTCGTTCCCGGGTCAGCCGCTCTGCTGGGCCTGCCGCTCGGGGTCGAAGAACTTCCCCAGCACCACGGTGTCCTGGACGGCGTAGCCCATCCGCTCGTAGAACTCCCGGGTCCCCGGGTTCGTGGTGCGGACCATGAGCTGCATCTTCGGGATGCCGCGCTCTGCCACCCAC
This sequence comes from Kocuria rhizosphaericola, assembly GCF_044462205.1. NCBI lineage: Bacteria > Bacillati > Actinomycetota > Actinomycetes > Micrococcales > Micrococcaceae > Kocuria > Kocuria rhizosphaericola. Next base: position 16,100 of record NZ_JBISWK010000087.1, read on the forward strand.
TCCTCGGCCGCGGCCATCAGCTCGCGGCCCAGGCCCTGACCGCGGCGGGCCGGGTGCACGGCCACGTAGTACACCCATCCCCGGTGGCCGTCGTGGCCGACCATGGCGGTGCCGGTGAGACGGCCGTCCTCGACGGCGGCCAGGACGGTGGAGGACGCGCTCCCGAGCGCCCGGTCCAGGTCCGCCCGGGGGTCGTTCCAGGGGCGGGTCAGCCCCGCGTCCTGCCACAGGGACACGGCGTCCTCGCGCAGGTGCTCCGGCAGTCGTTCGACGATCACGCGGCCTCCTTCGGTCGGCCCATGCTCTCACGGACGGCGATTCTCGCCCTGCGATAACGGATCTGGCCCACGGCGGTGAGCTGGCTCACACTCTGAGCTACACCCGTCACCGTCGACGAGGAGGAGACCCATGGTCTATCCCGCGAAGTACTCCGCCCTGAACGCCCTCGCCCTGACCGACGAGGCGAAGCGCACCCTCACCCGCGTCATCCGGGTCGCGTTCCCCCATCCCCGGATCCCCGACGGCCCGTACGAACGCATGACGGAGAAGATCGTCGCCGAGGCCGAGAACTCCACGTGGTTCCGGATGGCCCTGACCCAGGGACTGCTGACCCTGAACTCGCTCAGCGACGCGCCGTTCGTGGAGCTGCCGGACGACGCCGCGCTCAAGGTGCTCAAGCGGATCGCCGACCTCGAGTTCTTCGGCTTCATCCGCCGCACCACCGTGCTGCACCTCTACGACGACCACGAGGTGTGGGAGGCGCTGGGCTACGAGGGCGAGTCCTTCTCGCAGGGCGGCTACCTGCACCGCGGCTTCGACGACCTCGACTGGCTGCCAGACCCGCGCGTCGAGGAGTCCGAGGAGGAGCTGCCCGAGTGCGGCCCCCTGGGCTACCCGGTGGCGACCGCCGCCCCCAAGGAGGGGTGGAACGTGGCCGCGAAGCCGGCGGCCGAGACCACGGACGAGCCCTTCAGCGACCTCTTCAAGGGGTCGGACGTCGTCGGAACGGGAGAGACCGCATGACCACCACACCCCAGGACCAGCAGCGCTCCGCCCGGATCGAGCTCGACGACGACTCCGCCGTCGTCGTCATCGGCTCCGGCGCCGGAGGAGGAACACTGGCCCACGAACTGACCGAGAAGGGCGTCAAGGTGGTCCTGCTCGAGGCGGGGCCGCACCTGACCAGCGAGGACTGGGTCAACGACGAGTGGGAGGCCTTCCACCAGATGGCCTGGCTGGACCCGCGGACCACCACCGGGTCCTGGCGGATCGCCCGGGACTTCCCCAACCTCCCGGCGTGGCTCGTCAAGGCCGTCGGCGGGACCACCACGCACTGGTCGGGGGCCACCCCCCGGTTCAAGGCCCACGAGTTCCGCACGCGCAGCGTCTACGGGCGCGTCGACGGCGCCAACCTCCTGGACTGGCCGATCGGCCTGGAGGACCTGGCCCCGTACTACGACCGGGCCGAGCAGAAGATCGGCAGCACCCACCGCCACGGCCGCCCGCCGCTGCCCGCCAACAACAACTACAAGGTGCTCGCGGCGGGCGCGCAGAAGCTCGGCTACCGGCACTACGCGACCGGCCCCTACGGGACCAACGCGGAACCGTACGACGGGCGCCCGGCCTCGATCCAGGACGGGTTCAACTTCCAGGGCGACAAGAACCGGTCCAAGTGGTCCACGCTCGTCTCGGAGATCCCCAAGGCGCTGCGCACCGGGAACCTCGACCTGCGCCCGGACTGCCACGCCGTGCAGATCACCCACACGGAGAAGGGCCTCGTGGACAGCGTGGTCTACGTGGACCGGGACGGCCAGGTGCAGCGGCAGAAGGCGCGGCTCGTGGCCGTGGCGTGCAACGCGATCGAGACGCCGCGGCTGCTGATGCTCTCGGCGTCCCCGCTGTTCCCGGACGGACTCGCGAACTCGTCGGGGCAGCTGGGCCGCAACTACATGCGGCACACCACCGGCTCGGTCTACGCACAGTTCGAGCGGCCGGTGCACATGTACCGGGGCGAGACGATGGCCGGGATCGTCGCCGACGAGTCCCGGCACGACGTCGACCGGGGGTTCGCCGGCGGGTACTACATGGAGACGATCTCCCTGGGGCCGGCCTTCCTGGCCAGCTTCGGGGACCCGGGCGCGTGGGGCCCGGACTTCGCCGCCCTGCTGGACGGCTACGAGAACACCGCCGGGATGTGGGTGGTGGGCGAGGACATGCCGCAGGAGAGCAACCGGGTGACCCTCAACTCCACGGTGACCGACCACCTGGGGCTGCCCGTGCCCAACGTGCACTTCGACGACCACCCGAACGACGTCGCGATGCGCAACCACGGCTACCAGCAGGCCTCCCTGCTCTACGAGTCCGTGGGCGCCGTGTCCACGCACCGCACCCCGCCGTACCCGGCCACGCACAACATGGGCACGGCCAGGATGAGCGAGCGGCCCGAGGACGGGGTGACCGACGCGTTCGGCCGGACCCACGACGTGCCGAACCTCTTCGTCTCGGACGGATCGCTGTTCACGACCGGTGCGGCGGCGAACCCGACGCTGACGATCGTGGCCCTGGCCGTCCGGCAGGCGGACCACATCGCCCAGCAGCTGGCGGGCCGGCACCTCTGAGGGCCGTGCGGCGGAGGGCGGTTCAGCCGGTGGCGGTCCCGGCCGGACCGCCCTCCGCGGCGCGCAGGGCCCGTCCCACCCGGTCCGCGGCGTCCCGCAGGACCGGCGCGACCGACCGGTGCCGCTGCTCGAACTCGGAGGGCGGCAGGGACACGGCCACGGAGCCCAGCGTGCGCCCGGCGACGTCGACGACGGGCGCGGCCAGGCACGAGGCGCCGGGCACGAACTCCTCCCGCTCCACGGCGACGCCCTCCGCGCGCACCCGCCCGAGCTCACGCCCCAGGCCCTCCGGCGTGGTGAGCGTGCGGTCCGTCAGGGGACGCATCCCGTGGCGGCCGAGGTACTCCGCCACCTCGTCGTCGTCCATGCGGGAGAGCAGGATCTTGCCGAAGGCCGTCGCGTGGGCGGCGTCCGTGAACCCGAAGCCCATGGGAGTGATGCGCGGCCGGCGCGGGGAGTCGACCACGTGCGCCACCACGATCGCGTCACCCCGGTAGACCGCGAAGTAGGCGGCGGCGTCGGCGCTCGCGTGCAGCTCCCGCACCGCACGCTGCACCGTGGCCGGCGTGGCGACCTGCTGGCGCAGGGAGGCGTCGAGGGCGTGGAGCTTGTAGCCCAGGCCGTAGCGGCGCTGGTCCCGGAGGTGCACCACGTGCTCGGAGGCCACGAGCGTCTGCAACAACCGGTACACCGAGGGCAGCGGCATCCCGAGCTCGGTGCTGATGTCCTTGGCCGTGGCCCCGCGGGCGTCGCCCGCGACCACGTCCAGGAGGGCGAAGGCTTTCTGGACGGAGGCCATGCCGGTGTCGCGTTCGGTCATGCCTCACATTCTGGCCTGCCGGATTGCAGGTGCCAACAGGCCGGGAGCACCGCCCCCGGCGTGCCGGCGCGTCAGCGGGCGGTCACTCGACCGTGATCTCGCCCATCCGGTTCCACCCCGAGGCCGAGATCTGCTCGCTGATGATCTGCGGGGTCTCCACGAGCGCCTGGGGCGCTTCCGCCGTGAACTTCTCGAAGTGCTCGCTGTTCACGTGCGGGCCCGCGCCGTCGTCCTCGAAGGCCTCGACGAGCACGAACTCGTGGGGGTCCTCCACGCTGCGGGACCAGTCGAACCACAGGTTGCCCGGCTCGGCGCGGGTGGACTCCGTGAACTCCTTCGAGAAGTCGAGCCAGCGGTCGGCCCAGTCCGGCTTCACCTTGAACTTGACGACGATGAAGATCATCCCTGCTCCCTTCTCGGCGGACGCCCCGGGGTGCCCGGGGCTCTCGGTGCCAGTGTCACGGGCCGTGGGACGGCCCGCCAAGGGAGGTTATCGCGGACCGATAACGACGACGCCCGCCCCTCCCCTGCCACGATCTCCTCGCCGCTGCCGGACGGACCGCCCGCGGGGTGGGATCATGTCCTCATGAGCCGCCACCTCGCCACCGCCCTCGTGGACGACCTCCGGGCGCGCATCGTCGGCGGGCGGACGCCCCCCGGCGAGCGCCCGCCCCGCCAGAGCACGCCGCTCACCGAGCACGGGGTCAGCCGCACCGTGGTGCGGGAGACCGTCCCCCGGCTGCGGCCGGAAGGGCTCGTGCACACCCGGCGGGGCAGCGGCAGCATCGTGCCGGCCCCTCCGGCCGCGCCCGCCGGGACGAGCCGGCGCGTGCGGACCCTGCAGGACCGGCACCGGCTGCCGGCCTTCCGGGCCGGGGCCGGGCCCGGGGCCGCGGCGCTGGGGAACGACGTCGGGTTCCACCGGACCGTGGTGGAGGCGGACGGCGGCGCGCCGTCCACGACCGCCCCGGGGAACGGCTGAGGCCGGCGTGGCACGGCAGGAGCTCCTCGCCGGCGTCCGCCTGACCCCGGTGCAGATGCTGCGGGCGCTGCGGGACGAGCCGGGGCTGGTGGGGCTGTTCGGCGACTGGTTCGACGGGGACGCCGTGATCGGCTTCCGGCCGCTCCGGGTGCTGGGCGAGGACGAGGACCCCTTCGCCGCCCTGGACGCCCGCCCCCCGCAGGAGCACGGTCCCGCGGAGGACGGCTCTCCCGGGGACGACTCCGGCCCCGCCTGCGGCGGGGGCTGGATCGGCTACCTCGGCTACCAGCTGGCCCGGCGGCTGGAGCGGCTCCCCGCCGCCCCGCCGCGCCCCGCGCGGCTGCCCGACCACCACCTCGGGTACTACGACCACGTCCTGCGCCACCGCGCCGCGGACGGCGCCTGGGTGCTCGAGTGGCTGCCCGGCGCGGACCCGGCCCGGGTGGCGGCCGCGCGGGAGCTTGCCCTGGCGGCGCCGGACGCCCCGCGCGAGCCGGTGCCCTACCGGTGCGGGCCCTTCACCGCCGACGCCTCGGCGGCCGCCCACGCCGCCGCCGTGACCGCGGTGCTCGGCCACATCCGGGACGGCGACGTCTTCCAGACCAACATCTGCCGCGGTCTAGAGGCCGGTTTCGAGGGCGACCCGCTGGACCTGTTCTGCGCCGGCCACGAGACCCTCTCCCCGCGCTTCGCCGCCTTCCTGCGCCTGCCCACGGGGGCGGTGGCGAGCCTGTCCCCGGAGCTGTTCCTGCGCCGCACCGGGCGCACGGTGCTGACGTCCCCGATCAAGGGCACCGCACCGGCGACGAGCGACCCCGCGGCGCTGCACGCCTCGGCGAAGAACCGGGCGGAGAACGTCATGATCGTGGACCTGATGCGCAACGACCTCTCCCGGGCCTGCGTCCCCGGGTCGGTGCGAGCCCCCGCGGCGCCCCGGGTCGAGCCCCACACCGGGGTCCACCACCTGGTGGCGGACGTGCAGGGGCAGCTGCTGCCGGGCCTCGGGGACGGGTCCCTGCTGCGGGCCACGTTCCCGCCGGGATCCTGCACGGGCGCCCCCAAGATCCGGGCCATGGAGATCATCAACGCGCTCGAGCCCGCGGCCCGCGAGGTCTACACGGGGGCGATCGGCCGCGCCGGCCCGGACGGTCTGGTGCTCAACGTGGCGATCCGCACCTTCGAGTTCACCGGCGACCGGGCCCGGCTCGGGGTGGGCGGCGGGATCGTGGCCGACTCCGACCCCGCGGACGAGACGCACGAGACGCTCGTGAAGGCGGTGCCCCTGCTCGACGCCGTCGGGGCCGTGCTGGGCGAGGACCTCCGGCAGGACTGGGACGGGCACCGGCCCGCGACCGGCCTCGACCTCCTTCCGGCCCTGCCGGTCCTTCCGCCGGTCCGCGGAGAGGGGGTGTTCACCACGCTGCTCGTGCGCGAGGGCGCGCCCGTGGACCTCGATGCCCACCTCGAGCGGCTCGGCGGCAGCTGCCGCACCTGCTACGGCTCCGCCCTGCCCCCGGGCGTCCACGGCGAGGTGATGGACCGGGCCTCCGGGCTGCCCGGCCCCCACCGGCTGCGGATCACCGCCGTTCCCGCCCCGGAGGGCGCCCTGACCGTGACGGTCACGGCGACGCCCCTCCCGCCGGAGCCGGTGCCGCCGTGGCGGCTCGTGCCGGTCCGGCTGCCGGGCGGACTGGGCGAGCACAAGTGGGCGGACCGCCGGGTGCTGGCCCACGAGCCGGTCCCGGGCCTGTGGTCGCGCAGCTGCGACCCGCTGCTCGTGGACGCCGACGGCACGCTCCTGGAGACGGGCCGGGCCAACGTCTTCGTCGTCGTCGACGGCGCCGTGCTCACCCCGCCCGCGGACGGCCGGATCCTGCCCGGGGTGGTGCGCGCCCGCGTCCTGGCGGCGCTGCGCGCCGCCGGGGCCGACGTCCGCGAGCGCCCGGTGCGGTGGGAGGAGCTCGCCCGCGCCACCGAGGTGTTCGTGACCAACTCGGTGGCGGGCGTACACCCCGTCGGGGCCGTCGACGGCGTCGGGCGGTGGGAGCCCGGGCCCGTGCTGCGCGCCCTCGGACCGCTCCTCGGCTAGCCCTTCGCCGAGGCGGTCCGCCATCCGCCGTGGTACTCCTTGCGCACCACCTCGGAGTAGGGCACGGGGCTGACCACGGCACGGACCTCGAGCTGCTCGTGCGGCTCCACGGTGGTCTTGCGGCTGCCGCCGTCGGGCTCGCCCCAGACGACCTTCAGCTCGGTGCCCTCGGGCACGTTGGGGTCGACGGTGGCCAGGGACAGGGCCTTGCGCTCGTTGTAGCTGTAGCCGGTGAACATGGACAGGCCCACGGTGCGGCCGTCGGCGTCGACCACCGCGTCGTAGTTGGACGAGCCGTAGTTGGCCAGGGGCAGGTCGAAGTACTTGTAGTCCGGCCCCTCGGTGTCGAAGAGGGAGGCGAAGATCTTCTGCATGTCCTCGGCGTTCCAGGCCAGGGTCGCCTTCCGGCGCTGGGTCGAGGGGTCGACCTGCTCCAGGGCGTCGCGGCCGATGAAGTCGTGGTCGAACTTCACGAAGGACCCGTAGCCCAGCTCCCAGGGCGTGAGGTAGTAGTCCTCGATGTTCTCGGAGACGAAGCTGCCGGCGAGCGCGTTGGTGGCCTCGTAGCTGTCCGCCCCGAGCCACTTCCGGTAGTCCGCCGTGCCCTCGCCGGTGTAGATCGCCGGCAGCGGGGACGGGATCCAGCCCGACTCCAGGGTGTTCGAGGGGTACGCCCGGGCGCCGACGGGCACGATGCCGAACTCGGCGCCGACCTCGAGGATCGTGGCCCGGACCTGGTCGTAGGACTCGTAGGGCCCCCAGATCTCGAGCCCGGGCTCCCCGGCCATGCCGTGGCGCAGGGTGCGGACCTGGGCGCCGCCCACGCTCATGCGGTCCATCGTGAAGAACTTCAGCTGCTCGAGCGGCCCGCCGTTGAGCTTCTCGATGATCTGCCACGCGTTGGGGCCCTGGATCTGGAAGCGCCAGTACTTCCGGACCACGGGTTTGCCCATCGGGCGGGACGGGGAGCGGCGGTCGACCTCGATGTCGACGTCGTAGCCCCCGGTCTCGCCGTGGTAGAGCAGCCAGTTGGCGGCCGGGGCGCGGCCCACGTAGACGTACTCGTCCTCCTCCTGGTGGAACAGGATGCCGTCGCCGATGACGTGGCCGGCCGGGGTGGTGGGCACGTACTGCTTCGCCTTGTTCACGGGGAACGTCTTCGTGCTGTTGATCGCGGTGTCCGAGATCAGCCTCAGCGCGTCCTTGCCGCGGATGAACAGGTTGTCCATGTGGTGGGACTGGTCGTAGAGCACGGCGGTCTCCCGCCATGCCTGCTGCTCGCTGCGCCAGTTGTGGAACTCGGGCGCGACGACGGGATAGACGTACGCGCCGATCTGCGAGTTGCGCAGCAGCTCGACGGTGCCGCCGGAGGCGTCGAGGACGTCCTGGAGAGTGCGGGGTGCCACGGTGAACTCCTTCTTCTGCGGTGGTGCCCCGGCCGCGCTCGCGCCCGGGGCGGGAACGGGGATCAGAACACGATGGTCTGGCGGTCGTGGCGGATGATGCGGTCCTGGCAGTGCCACAGCACGGCGCGGGAGAGCACCTGGCGCTCCACGTCCGCGCCGCGCCGGGCGAGCTCCTGCGCGGAGTCCCGGTGCGAGGCGCGGACCACGTCCTGCTCGATGATCGGGCCCTCGTCGAGGTCCTCGGTGACGTAGTGGGCGGTGGCGCCGATGATCTTCACACCCCGCTCCTTGGCCTTCCGGTAGGGCTCGGCCCCGATGAAGGCGGGCAGGAAGGAGTGGTGGATGTTGATCACCGGGACGCCCACGGCCTCGAGGAACGGCGAGGAGAGGATCTGCATGTAGCGCGCGAGGACCACGAGGTCGACGTTGCCCTGCAGCAGGCGCAGGTGCTCCGCCTCGGCCGCCGCCTTGTCCTGCGTGGGGACGTGGAAGAACGGGATGCCGAAGCCGCGGACGTCCTCGGCCATGTCGGGGTGGTTGGAGACGACCATGGAGATCGTCATGGGCAGCTCGCCCCGGCGCTGGCGCCAGATGAGGTCGAGCAGGCAGTGGTCGGACTTCGAGGCGAAGATCGCGACCCGCCGCGGCACCGAGAGGTCCGTGAACCGCCACTCCAGCTCGAAGCCGTCCGCGAGGGCCGCGCCGAGGTCCTGCTCGAGCGCGGGACGCGCCGCCGGGTAGCCGGACAGGTGGAAGACCGTGCGCTGGAAGAACGCCCCGCCCTCGGGGTCGTCGGAGTGCTGGTCGAGGGCCACGATGTTCGCCCCGTGCCGGGCGAGCACCGAGGTGACGACGGCGACGATCCCCGGCTGGTCCCGGCCGTGCACCACGAGGCTGGCGTGGTCCGGGCGGAGCATCGACGGCCCGACGGCGCTCACGGGACCCGCCCGTCCGAGCCGAACTCCCGGATCCACTCGGCCGTGGCCCGCAGTCCGCCGAAGGTGTAGAAGTGCAGCAGGACCTGCCCGTGGACGGCGGGGTCGTGACCGGCGGCGAGGTCGCGCAGGAAGCGGTCCGGGCCCGCGGTGCCCAGCAGGTTCGTCAAGGAGAAGCCGTACTTCTGGACGATGCCGGCCGAGGTGCCCACGCCGAAGCGGCGCGCGTAGCCGAGCAGGCGCTTGACGCCCGCCGGCCCGGGTACCCCGACCCGCACCGGGGCGTCGACGCCGCGGCGGCGCACCTCGGCCAGCCAGTCCAGGACCGGGTCCTTGTCGAAGCCGAACTGGGTGATGACCTCGGGCTCGAGTCCCTGCTCGCGGATCGCGGCCGTCTTGTCGGTCAGGGCCGACCACAGGGTGTCGTCGTCGATGCCGGGGTGGCCCTCCGGATAGCCGCTGACGCCCACCCCCCGGACCCCGTGCCGCTGCAGCACCCCGGTGCGGATGACGGACAGGGAGTCCTCGTACGGGCCGTCCGGGGTCTCGGGGTCCCCGCCCACCACGAAGACGTGCTCGGCGGCGCCGACCTCCGCGAGCGCCGCGAGGAACTCCTCGAGCTCGTCCTGGGAGCGCAGCCGCCGCGCCGAGAGGTGGGGCACGGGGACGAACCCGTGCTCCCGCACCGCGCGGGCCGCGGCCACCCGCATGGCGAGGTCCTCGTTGCCGAGGAAGGTCACGTTGATCCGGGTCCCCGGGGGGACCACGGCGGCGGCCTCCTCGAGCGCAGGCACGTCCTTGCCCGTCATCTCGAGGGAGAAGTCCCGCAGCAGGGCGGCGGCCGGTCCGGCGTCGGGCGTGTCGGTCGGCATCGATCCACTTCCTTTCCACGGCGTGCGCCCGGGGGCCCGCCCTGCGGTGTGGGGTGTACACGGTCTCGCCGCCAGTGTCGCAGGTCACAATAACTATGTACAGAGTGTTTCCATCGAGGGCACGCCCCGCGTCGCGAGGACGCCCCGGCGCCGTCGCGGGAACGGGACGAGGTCCGGCAGAGCACCCCGCGGCGGACGGGGACCCGCCGCCCGCGGAGTACTGTGGACCCGCGCAGCTCGCGGGCGGTCGGCGTCGCCGGTGTCCGGCCCGCGCCCCGAGCCCTGAGCCCTGAGCCCTGAGGAGACCCCACCGTGCCGAGCCCGCACGCCGATCCGACGACGACCCCGACGTCCCGCCGGGCGCTGGTCTACCTCGCCGTGTGCGTGGTCCTGGTGGGCCTGAACCTGCGCACCGTCTTCTCCAGCTTCTCCGCGATCCTCCCGGAGATCACCGCGGCCGCCGCCCTCCCCGGGTGGGCGGTCACCGTGCTGACCACGGCCCCGGTGACGCTGCTCGGCGTCTTCGCGCCGTTCGCGCCGCGCCTGGCCCGGCGGTTCGGTGCGGAGAACGTGCTGCTGGGTGCCATGGGGGTCCTGACCCTCGGCCTGGTGCTCCGCGGGCTCCCCCTGCCCGGGGCGAGCGCCCTGCCGCTGCTGCTCGCGGGGACGGTCGCGTGCGGCGCCGCGATCGCCCTGGGCAACGTGCTGCTGCCCTCCATCGTGAAACGGGACTTCGCCCACCGCATCGGGCTGATGAGCGGGCTCTACACCACCGCGATCTGCGCCTCCGCCGCCCTCGGCGCGGGCCTCACGTACCCGGTGTTCCAGGCGACGGACTCCTGGCGGGCCTCCCTGGCGGTGTGGGCGGTCCCCGCGGCGGTCGTGCTGGCCCTGCTCGTCCCGGTGGCGGTCGGCCACCGGACCCCCGATCCCCGACCGCCCGACACCGGCGGGCACAGCCCGTGGCGCTCGCCGGTGGCCTGGCAGATCACCCTGTTCATGGTCTTCCAGGCGATGATGTCCTTCAGCGTCTTCGCCTGGCTCGCCCCCATCCTGCGGGACCGCGGGATCGACGGGGCCGCCGCCGGGCTCATCGTGGCGGTGTCCATCCTGCTCCAGATGACGGGCTCGCTCTTCGCCCCGGTCCTGGCCGTGCGACTGGCCGACCAACGGGTGCTCAACGCCACGGTGGCCCTGATGGCCGGCGGCGGCTTCGTGCTCTCCGTCTTCGGGCCCACCCAGCTGATCTGGCTCTGGACCGGGCTGCTGGGGCTGGGCCAGGGCAGCCTCACCGCCGTGGCCCTGACGATGATCGCCCTGCGCACCCGCAGCAGCGACATGGCCGTGCGGCTCTCGGGCATGATGCAGGGCGTCGGCTACGGCCTGGGCTCCTCCGGCACGTTCCTGGTGGGGCAGCTGCTGCACTGGACCGGGGGCTTCGCCGCGGCGGGCGTCATGTTCGCCGTGGTCGGCGTGCTCGCGGCGGTCTTCGGCTGGCAGGCCGGCAGGGCCCGCTTCATCCGGGAGGAGTGAGCACTCCGCCCAGCCGGTCCGCGCGGGCGGGGGTTCACGCGCCGCCGCGCGCCTCGAGCTCCTCGCGCTCCGGCTCCGGCCGAAGCGGCTCGGCGTCCCCGAGCGTGCTGTCGAAGTCCCGCAGGACGGCGGCGGGGAACCCGTGCGCGGTCACGACGCCGCCACGGCACCCCGGGGCGGGGCCGTGGAGGAGCGCTCGACGAGCGAGGTCTGCAGCTGGAGCGGGGGGGTCCGGCGCGATCCGCCGGCGAGCAGCGTGACCGCTCGCTCGACGGCCATCTCCCCCATGGCGTGCAGGGGCTGGCGCACCGTCGTGAGCTTGGGCGAGGCCCAGCGGGCGATCAGCGTGTCGTCGAAGCCGACCACGCTCAGGTCCTCGGGCACCCGGAGGGAGGCCTGGCGCGCGGCCTCGAACGCGCCGAGCGCCGCCTCGTCGGAGGCCGCGAACAGCGCCGTGGGCGGGTCCTCGAGCTCGAGCAGCTCCTGGGCCGCGGCGAAGCCGGCCTCGTAGCTGAAACCGTCGCCCGCCACGAGCTCCGGGTCCTGGCGGATCCCCGCGCTCTCGAGGGCGCTGCGGTACCCGGCCAGGCGCTCGCGCGCCGGGATCGACTGCCCGGCGCCGCGGAGGTGGCCGATCCGGTGGTGCCCCAGCTCCACGAGGTGGGTGGTGGCCTCGTACCCGCCGGCCCAGTTGGTCGAGCCGATGCTCGGCACCGTGGAGGGCAGGCTGTTCACGGGGTCGATGGCCACCAGCGGGATCTGCGCGTGGGCCGCGGCGGTCACCTGCTCCGCGCTCAGCGGCGTGGTGACCGCGATGACCGCGGTCTCGCCCGTGCGACCGCAGCCGGCGAACCACTCGTCGGAGAACGGGGGGACGTCACCCTGCTCCAGGCTCGGCAGCGTGCTCAGCAATAGGTCGGCGTCCGCCCGGCCGCAGGCGTCCACGGCACCGGCCATCACCTGGAGCGAGTAGTTGCTCTCCAAGGTGTCGAAGACGAGCACGATGGCGATCCGCGGCCGGCGGGCGGCCGAGCCCGTGTAGCCGAGGACCGCGGCCGCGGCCCGGACCTTCTCGCGGGTCTCCTCCCCCACGTCGGGGCGGCCGTTGAGCACCTTGGAGACCGTGCCCTTGGAGACGCCCGCCTCGGCGGCGACCTGGCTCAACGTGGTTCTCTTCATCGGGACGGTCTCCTCGGACGCCGAACGGATCTCCGGAACACGGCGAAACGTTTCGCCGTGCCCGGAGCAGTGGTGACCGTCACGCTGGGGGGTTGACGGGTGTGAAACACGCCACTTACTCTTCTTGCAGCGAAACGCTATACGAAAAGTTTCGTAGGCGCAACACCTCGCTCAACCATCAGGAGAACGCCATGACCACCCACCGCAGCCTCCGCCCCGCGCCCGCCGGCGCGCACCGGGCCCCCTTCTCCCGCCGCTCCCTGTCCCGCATCGCGCTCGTGAGCGCCGCGGCGCTGACCCTCGCGGGGTGCGGCGGCGGCAGCGCCCAGGCCGGAGGGGACGCCGGCGCCACCGCCTGGACCCTCACCGGCGGCGCCGAGGAGACGTTCCGCGCCTCCTTCGAGGCCTGGAACGAGAACAACCCCGACGCCCCCATCGAGGCGGAGTACTTCGCGAACGACGCCTTCAAGGAGAAGATCCGCACCGCCGTGGGCTCCGGCAACGCCCCGACCCTGATCTACAACTGGGGCGGCGACAACCTGGAGAGCTACGTCGAGAACGGCAACGTGGTCGAGCTGACCGGCGAGGTGCCCGAGATGGAGGAGCGCGCCCTCGACTCCGTGCTGGAGACCGGCAAGGTGGACGGGACGCTCTACGCCGTCCCGAACAACAACACCCAGCCGGTCATCATGTACTACAACACCAAGCTCTTCGAGGAGGCCGGGGTGAAGGTCCCGACCACCTGGGACGAGCTGCTGGACGCGGTGGAGGCCTTCAAGGCCGAGGGCGTCACGCCGATCTCCGTGGCCGGCTCCAGCCAGTGGCCGTACCTGATGTGGATCCAGTACCTCACCGACCGGATCGGCGGGCCCGAGGTGTTCCAGGCCGTCGTGGACGGCGAGGAGGACGCGTGGTCGCACCCCGCGATCACCGAGGCCCTGGAGAAGATCCAGGAGCTCGTCGACGCCGGCGGCTTCGGCGACACCTACGGGTCGGTGGTGGCCGACGCGGGCGCCGACGTGGCTCTCGTGCACACCGACCAGGCCGCCATGATGCTGCACGGCAGCTGGGTCTACTCCAGCTTCCTCACCGACGCCCCGGAGTGGACCGCCGAGGGGAACCTGGGCTACACCACGTTCCCCGAGATCGAGGGCGGGCAGGGCGACCCGCAGAACATCGTGGGCAACCCGGCGAACTTCTGGGCCGTCTCCGCGGACGCGAGCGAGGAGGAGCAGGCCACGGCCATCGAGTACCTGAACAACACGAACCTCGACGACACCGCCGTCGACACGCTCTTCGACGCCGGGCTGATCCCCGCCGTGGACGGCGTGGAGGACCAGATCGCCGACTCCGAGCACCCGGAGTATCTCGACTTCGCCTACTCCATGGTCCAGGACGCGCCCAGCTTCCAGCTGTCGTGGGACCAGGCGCTCCCGGCCGACCAGGGGCAGGCCCTGCTGACCAACCTCAGCCAGGTCTTCGCCGGCGAGAAGAGCCCCGAGGAGTTCCAGACCGCGATGAACGCCACGCTGTGATGCTGATGCGAGCGCCCGCGAAGCCCCGGAGACGGGTGGGTGCCGGCCCCAGCAACTGGCTGCTGGCGCCCGCCCTGGTCTTCTTCGGCGTCTTCTCGATCGGCCCGCTGCTCGGGGTCCTGGTCCTGTCCTTCATGCAGTGGGACGGGCTGGGCACCCCGCAGTGGACGGGCGGTGCCAACTGGGCCTCCGTGCTCGACGACCCGGTGTCCCTGCAGGCCATGTGGCTGACCGTCAAGCTCACGCTGCTGAGCTACGCCGTGCAGTTCCCGCTGAGCCTCCTGCTCGGCGTGTTCATGGCCGGCCGCCAGCGGTACCGGGAGTTCCTCTCCGTCCTGTACTTCCTGCCGATGCTCTTCTCCGCCGCGGCCGTCGGCATCGCCTTCAGGGCCCTGCTCGACCCGAACTTCGGGCTCTCGAGGGCGTTCGACTCGGCGCTGCTCAGCCAGGACTGGCTGGGGGACCCGAACCTGGCGTTCTACGTCGTCGTGTTCGTCATCTCGTGGTCCTTCATCCCGTTCCACTCGCTGCTCTACCAGGCGGGGGTCCGGCAGATCCCGCAGAGCATGTACGAGGCCGCCACGATCGACGGCGCGGGAACGGTGCGCAAGTTCTTCTCCATCACGCTGCCGCAGCTCAAGTACACGGTCGTGACGTCCTCCACGCTGATGCTGGTCGGCTCCCTGACCTACTTCGACCTCGTCTTCAGCCTCACCGGCGGCGGGCCGGGGACCGCGACCCGCATCCTGCCCCTGGACATGTACCTGACCGGATTCCGCAGCAACCAGATGGGCGAGGCCAGTGTCCTGGCGGTCATCCTCGTCGCCGTGGGGCTCACGCTCGCCCTCGGCCTGCAACGGCTCACCGGGGCCGACAAGATGGAGAGCCAGGCGGAAGGTGCGTAGTCCCATGAGCACACGGCCCGCGGACACCCGTCCCGAGACCGCACGGCCCGAGAGCACGCCCCGTGGGAGCACCCACCGCCCCCGTTCGCGCCGCCGGGGCGTTCCGAACGTCCCGGCGGCCGTCGGCGGGTGGCTGTGGCTGGCCGCGATCATCATCCCGATCTACTACATGGCCATCACGAGCCTGAAGCCCCGCGAGGACTACTACTCCACGAACCCGCTGGTGCCCTCGTCGCCGACGCTGGCGCCGTACGTCACGGTCCTGGAGAACCAGTTCGTCCAGTACTTCCTGAACAGCGTGGTGGTGGTCCTGTTCACGGTCGCGGGGATCGTGTTCCTGTCCCTGCTCGCCTCGTACGTGATCGTGCGCAGCAGGACAGGACTGGCCGTGTTCTCGAACCAGCTGTTCCTGCTGGGCATCGCCATCCCGATCCAGGCCACGATCATCCCGATCTACCTGATCATCGTCCAGCTGGGCCTCTACGACACCCTGGCCGCCCTGATCCTGCCGGGCATCGCCTCCGGGATCCCGATCACGGTCCTGATCCTGACCAACTTCATGCGGGACATCCCCAACGAGCTCTACGAGTCCATGACCCTCGACGGCGCCGGCGACTGGAGGGTCTTCCTCCGGCTCGTCCTGCCGCTGAGCGTTCCCGCGATCACCACCGTGGGCGTCTACAACGCCCTCAACAGCTGGAACAACTTCCTGTTCCCGCTGATCCTCACCCAGAGCTCCGAGAAGCGCACGCTGCCCCTGTCCCTGTGGACCTACCAGGGGGAGTTCCAGGCCGACGTCCCCGCCGTCCTGGCCGCCGTCGTCCTCTCGGCGCTGCCGATCCTCGTCCTCTACATCTTCGGGCGCCGGCACCTCGTGGCCGGGCTCACCGCCGGCTTCGGCAAGTGACGCGCCCACCGACCAGAAGGAACACCCCCATGACAGCACCGTGGAACGACCCTGCCCGCCCCGTCCCCGAACGCGTCGACGCCCTCCTGCAGGAGCTGACCCTCGAGGAGAAGGCCGGCCAGCTCGGCAGCTACTGGCTGCGCCCCGACCCGGAGGAGGCCACGGGCGGTGTGGCCCCCATGGAGTCCGCCTTCGCCGACGACCGCTCGACCTTCGAGGCCGCGATCGCGCACGGTCTCGGCCACATCACCCGGGCCTTCGGCAGCGCGCCGATCTCCGCGGCGGACGGGGTGGAGCACCTGCGCACCCTGCAGCGCCGGGTCGTGGAGACCTCCCGGCTCGGGATCCCGGCCATCGCCCACGAGGAGTGCCTCACCGGGTTCACCACCCTCGGCGCCACGTGCTACCCGGCCGCGATCGCCTGGGGCGCCGCCTTCGACCCCGAGCTGGTCCGCACCATGGCCCGGCACATCGGCACCGACATGCAGGGCGTGGGCGTCCACCTCGGCCTGTCCCCCGTGCTCGACGTGGTGCGCGACTACCGCTGGGGCCGCGTCGAGGAGACCGTCGGCGAGGACCCCTACCTCGTGGGCACGCTGACCACCGAGTACGTCCGGGGACTCCAGGAGGCCGGCGTCATCGCCACCCTGAAGCACTTCGCGGGGTACTCCACGTCCCGCGCCGGACGCAACCACGCCCCCGTCTCGATCGGACCCCGGGAGTTCCGGGACGTCGTCCTCGTGCCCTTCGAGATGGCCGTCAAGCTCGGGGAGGCCGGCGCGGTGATGAACTCCTACGCGGACGTCGACGGCGTCCCGCCCGTCGCCGACCCCGAGCTGCTCACCTCGCTCCTGCGGGAGACGTGGGGCTTCGAGGGCACGGTCGTGTCCGACTACTGGGCCGTGAGCTTCCTCGAGTCCATGCACCACGTCGCGGCGGACTCCCGCGACGCCGGCGTCCAGTCGCTGTCGGCCGGGATGGACGTCGAACTGCCCGAGACCGGCTGCTTCGCGGACCTCGCCGCGGCCGTGCGGGACGGCGAACTCGACGAGTCCCTGCTCGACCGCGCCGTTCGGCGGGTGCTGACGCAGAAGGTCGGGCTGGGCCTGCTGGATTCGGGCTTCGACCCCGGCACCGCGGGCGGGGCCGTCGACCTCGACTCCCCGGCGAACCGCCGGCTCGCCCGCCGCATGGCCGAGGAGTCGATCGTCCTGCTGAAGAACGAGGGCGTCCTGCCGCTGGCCGGTGGCACCGCCCGGAAGGTCGCGGTCATCGGCCCCAGTGCCGGCCAGCCCCGCTCGTTCCTCGGCTGCTACAGCTTCACCAACCACGTCCTGTCCCGCTTCGGCGAGTCCGGCACCGGCATCGAGATCACCTCGATCGTCGACGCCCTCGCCGAGGAGTTCGCGGGCGGGGCGACCACCTTCCGCCACGCTCCCGGTGTCGACTTCACCGACCCGGACACCAGCGGCATCGCCGAGGCCGTGGCCGCCGCCGAGGCCGCCGACCTCGCGGTCGTGACCGTGGGCGACCTCGCCGGGCTCTTCGGCACGGGCACCTCCGGCGAGGGCTGCGACGTTGTGGACCTGTCCCTGCCCGGCCGGCAGGCCGACCTCGTCGAGGCGGTGCTGGCCACGGGCACCCCGGTGGTCCTCGTGCTCGTGACGGGCCGCCCCTACAGCCTCGGCGCCTTCGACGACCGCTGCGCGGCGGTCGTGCAGGCCTTCATGCCGGGCGAGGAGGGCGGCCACGCCGTCGCCGGAGTGCTCTCCGGACGGGTGAACCCCTCCGGGCGGCTGCCCGTGGGGATCCCCCGGCACGTGGGCGGGCAGCCCGGGACCTATCTGACCCCGGCCCTGGGCGGGTACTCGGAGGGCGTCTCCAACCTCGACCCCCGGCCGCTGTACCCGTTCGGCCACGGCCTCGGCTACTCGAGCTTCTCCTACGACGCGATCGAGCTGTCCGCGGCGGGAATCGGCACCGACGGCACCGTGGAGGTCGCTGTCACCGTGACCAACACCTCCGACCGGGCAGGCCGGGAGGTCGTCCAGCTGTACCTGAGCGATCCCGTCTCCCAGGTGGTCCGGCCGCTGAAGATGCTCGTCGGCTTCCACAAGGTCGCCCTGGAGGCCGGGCGGAGCGCCCACGTGGTCTTCTCCGTCCACGCCGACCGCACCTCGTTCACGGGCCGCGCCATGCGCCGGATCGTGGAGCCCGGCGAGTTCGTGCTCCGCGCCGGCCCCTCCAGCGAGGACCTGCCCCTGGAGGGCCGGTTCACGGTCACCGGCGAGGTGCGGGACGTGGAGGACGTCGACCGCGTCCTCACGACCCCCGTCGACGTCCGGGCGGCCGACCGCGCCCTCGCCACGGCCGCCGACGCCTCCTGAGCCCGGGGTG
>NZ_JBISWK010000088.1:0-2795 GCF_044462205.1 Kocuria rhizosphaericola
TCGCGGTTGACGAGGTAGTTGGCGGTCTCCTCGTCGGTGAGGCGCATCAGCCGGTCACGGTCGCCGGGTTCGCTGAACAGGTCGCCGGCGGCCACGGTGCCGGTGGCCTCGACCTCGTCGCCGGGGCGCAGATCGGCGGGCATCTCGCTCACGAACACCACCGTCTGCTCATCGCCCATGGTCAGGAACTCCTCCCCGTAGATGCCTTCCACGTCGTTGGTGAGGGTGATCTGCTGGCCGACCAGTTCCTCGGTGGAGACCCCGGACTGGTCCAGCTGGGTCAGCCGGGTCTCGTCCTGGCAGCCGGTCAGCAGCAGCGCCCCGGTCAGGCCGGCCACGGCAAGGGTCTGGGTGCGGTGGGTCATCGGCGTGCTCCTCGGTGCTCCGGTGGCGGTGGCGGTGGCGTGTCATCGAACTGTGTCCTGCCACACTAGCCGCCGATGCTGTCCCGCACGTGGGGGGCCGGTCCGGTGGGAGCACCTCTCGCCGCACGTCATGCCGCGGCCGGTTCGTCCGTCCCCCCGAAGAAGGAGCACAGGAACCGCTGGTGGCACGGTGGGGACCGTTAGGGTGGAGGCCCAGGAGGGACGGAACCGGCAGCCCCGCTCACCGGCCGCCGAGCCGTCCTGTGCCGCCCTGGTGACCCACGAGAGGACTCCGATGGCCCACCCAGCTGCCCGGGACGACGAGGCGGTTCCCGGCCGCCGGGGACACCGGCACCGGCGTCTTCGCCGCGTCCTCACGGGCCTGGTGGCGGTCGTGGTCGCCCTGGGCCTGCTCGTGGTCGGCTACGGAGTGGCGATCGAGCCGCGGCTGATCCTCGACCAGGAACGCATCCAGGCCCGCATCCCGGGGCTGGGCCCGGAGTGGGCCGGGGCCCAGGTGATGGTGTTCTCCGACCTGCAGGTCGGGATGTGGTGGGACAACACCGGAATGATCGAGCGCGTGGTGGAGACCACCGTGGCCGCGCAACCGGCGGCGGTGCTGCTGCCCGGGGACTTCCTCTAC
Organism: Kocuria rhizosphaericola; assembly: GCF_044462205.1. NCBI lineage: Bacteria > Bacillati > Actinomycetota > Actinomycetes > Micrococcales > Micrococcaceae > Kocuria > Kocuria rhizosphaericola. The sequence continues at coordinate 1,009 of NZ_JBISWK010000088.1, forward strand.
CAGAGCGAGGCCAGCATCCAGGAACGGGTGGATGATGTGACCCGGTTGCTGGAGCCCCTGACCGCAGCCGGGATCCCGGTGTACGCGACCATGGGCAACCACGACTACGCCGTCGGGGCCGTCGAGGAGCTCACCACGGCCTTCGAGGACCGGGGCATCGAGGTGCTGGCCAACGAGGCGGTCGTCGTGCCGGCTCCCGGGGGCGGACCCGGGCCGGGGTTGTTCCTGGTCGGGGTGGGGCCGTCCTCGGTCGGAGAAGCCGCGCCTCAGGAGGCCTTCGACGACGTGCCCGAGGCCGCCCCCCGGCTGGTGATGATGCACAATCCCACCACGTTCCCCGAACTGGCTCCCGGGACTGCTCCGCTGTCGGTGGCCGGGCACACCCACTGCGGGCAGATCGCCCTGCCCCTGCTGTCGCAGTGGTCCTATCTGGGGCTGACCGAGGAGGAGGAACTCGTGGTCGACGGCTTCGCCCCTCCCGGCTACGGTGCCGAGGGCAACGAGATGTATGTGACCTGCGGGATCGGGTTCAGCCTGCTGCCCGTGCGGATCAACGCCCCGCCCCAGCTGCTGACGGTCGAACTGCGCCGGGCCTGACCCGGCCCGGTCACCACCCGCGCCGGACTGCCTACCGGGCTTCGAGGGCGGCCTCGTCCAGGTAGGGCTGGCCGATGTGGCGGTCGTAGAACCCGGCCTCGTTGTCGACGTCGTCCTGGTCGACCCGTGCTTGGAAGTTCGCCTCCAGGGTGCCGGTGACCTCCACGACCGCGCCCTGTTCCGCGTCGGGGAAGGCGTACTGGGCGCTGACCAGCAGCGGATCCAGGTCCGGGTTCTCGGGGTCGGTGAGGACCAGGGCGGAGCGGGAGGGCACCAGGTCGGCGACCTCCCCGGTGAGGCTCACCTGCTGCCCGGCGTAGGAGGACACATCGGTGCGGAACTCCTCGTCGTAGGGCCCGGTGTAGGCGGCGGTGGGCTGCTCACCCGGGGTCTGTTCCGGCTGGGCCGGGCTGGACTCGGTCTCGGGGGCGGGTTCCGCGGTGTTGCTGGTGCCGCAGCCGGTGCTCACCGCGGCGGTGGTGGCCAGGGCCAGGGCGCCGGCCAGCTTCCGCACGCGATGACGGTGGTGGGTGGTGTTCATGGTGGTCCTTCTCATCGTCGAAGCGGTGCACTGGGTGCTGGCCGAGGGGCTGCCCCCCGCCCCGGGTGATCTGCTGCTGGGCCGGCGGGGACACGGACCGCATCATGGGCCGGTTCCCCGGGAGGCGGTGCTGGCCGCCTCCGTGATCAGCCCAGGGCGGTGATCAGGTCCATGCAGGCGACTTCGCACCGGCGGCAGGCCTCGGCGCAGATGCGGCAGTGCTCGTGCCGGTCCGCGTGGGTTCCGCACTCATCGGCGCAGGCCTTGGCCACCATCCAGCAGGCCCGCAGCGCGGCCAGGTTGATGTTGACGTCGTAGCCGGTGTGCCGGGAGAGCACGTTGCCGGTGGCCGCGCACAGATCCGCACAGTCCAGGTTGATGCGCACACACTGGGTCAGCTCTGCCACCGCGTCCTCGGACAGGCACGCGTCCGCGCAGGCCGTGCAGGTCTGGGCGCACTCGAAGCAGGCGGCGATACAAGCCGCCAGCTTCACCTCGTCCACCTCCCCGAGGTCCTTCGGGTAGCTGGTGAGCATCGATGGCACATGCATCATGGTCTCGCTCCTTCGTCCGGACACGGCGGTCATGGGCGCGGCACCCGGGTCCGAGCCGGTGCACCCGGTGCCCACTCACGGATTCGACCGTAGCC
>NZ_JBISWK010000089.1:0-8582 GCF_044462205.1 Kocuria rhizosphaericola
TCAGACGCGGGAGCGGGTGTTGCCCCGTTGCTGGGTCGGTGTGTCCGTGCGCCAGAGTCGGTGGGCCAGGAGGGCGAGTCCGGTGATGAGCAGGACCAGCATGATGGTGCCCAGGTTGAGGCCCAGGCCGTGGATGAAGAGGTAGGCGACCGCGCCGCCGGCGAGGCAGTAGTAGGTGGTCACGATGATGGTCTTGCGCAGCAGGTCTCCTTCGCGTCCGAGCAGTCCCACGGTGGCGGAGGCGGCCACGATGTTGTGGATGGCGATCGGGTTGCCACCGGCCCCGCCGACGGCCTGGGCGGCGACCACGAGCTCGGGGCGCTCCAGGCCGATCGCGGCACCGGTGGAGAACTGGAACTGGGAGAACGTCAGGTTGGACACGGTGTTGGACCCGGCCACGAAGGCCCCCAGCGCCCCGATCCAGGGCGCGATCAGCGGCCAGGAGCTGCCCGAGATCGCCGCGGCCCCCTCGGCGAGGGTGACCGGCATGCTGGAGAGCCCCGAGTCGTTGAGGGCCGGGCCGGACTGGATGAGCACGCGCACCAGCGGCACGGCGAAGAGCAGCGCGGCGGCGGTGCCGGCGAGCTGACCGGCCGAGATCTTCAGCGTGCGGGCGATCTCCCGGGAGTTCATCCGGTGCAGCGCGTAGGCGAAGAGGGAGGCCAGGATCATGAGGAACCCCGGCAGGTAGAACGGCTGCACGGTGGTGGTGATCTCGGTGCCCAGGATGTTCTCGAACGGGATCGCCAGGCCGGTCAGGAACTCCTTCAGCGGGGCGATGACCCGGGTGGCCACCAGCAGCCCGGCCATCAGGGCGTAGGGGGCCCAGGCCCGGACCACGCTCATGTGCGTGGACACGTCCGTGGCCTGGGCCGGCTCGATGGTGCCCATCCAGCGGGCGGGCCACTCGGCGCGGGGGCCGAAGTCGAAGGTGTCCTGGGGCATCAGGAAGCCCTTGCTGGAGGTGAGCATCACCAGCACCAGGCCCAGGAGCCCGCCGAACATCGCGGGGAACTCGGGCCCGAGGAAACGGGCCACCAGCACGTAGGGAACGGTCATGGCCAGGGAGGCGTAGACCGCGAAGGGCCACACGGCCAGTCCGTCGCGGAAGCGGCGGTCGGGGCCGAAGAACCCGGTGAGCATGCTCACGAGGATCAGCGGGATGAGGATGCCCACCACGGCGTGGATGGCCGCGGTGTAGAAACCGATCGAGCTGACGAACTCGGGCATGGTCACGCCCAGGGCGCTGACGCGCTCGGCGACCGCGGGATCACCGCCCAGGCCGTTGGTCACGCCCACCAGGATGGGGGTGCCGACCGCTCCGAAGCTCACGGGGGTGCTCTGGATGATGAGACCGACCATGACGGCGGCCATCGCGGGGAAGCCCATGGCCAGCAGCAGCGGGGCGACCACCGCGGCCGGGGTGCCGAAGCCCGAGGCGCCCTCGATGAAGGACCCGAAGAGCCAGCCGATGATGATGGCCTGGACCCGCCGGTCGGCGGAGATGTTGTTGAACCCGGCCCGGATCGTGGCCATGGCCCCGCCCACCGTGAGGGTCGACAGCAGCAGCAGCGCCCCGAAGACGATGTAGAGCAAGGTGACGGCCACGACCAGGCCCTCGATGGTCGCCGCCAGCACCCCGGTGAAGCTCATCCGCCACACCACCAGCGCCACCACCACCGCGGTGAGATACCCCACCGGCATCGCGAACTTGGCCGGCCACCGGAACCCGGCCAAAAGCACGCCCACCAGCAGGATGGGCAGCAGAGCCAAAAGGCTCAGCACAGCAAGATTGTCCACGGAAAGGTCCTTTCTGGGCCCACCTCGTCAGGGGCGGGGTGAGGGACGGGTGCTTGCGGGAGAGGTCCGCAGGAAGAGGGACCCTATGGTCCGACCACAATGGTCTGACCACAAAGCGTACATGACCCACATCACAACGCCCACCCCCCCTCGTTGGCACGGAGCAGGCCTCATCGGGTCTCGTTGTGGCGTTCCTCTCACCCGTCTAGTATGGTCAGACCACAGGCGGCACCTCCGTCGTCGTCGCCCCTTCCGCTCCTCGTCCCCGGAGGTCCCATGAGAATCGCCCTGTTCGCCACGTGCATCGTGGACGCGATGTACCCACGGGTCGCACTGGCCACCGTGCGCGTGCTCGAGCGGCTCGGGCACGAGGTGGTGTTCCCTCCCGGCCAGGGCTGCTGCTCCCAGATGCACGTCAACAGCGGCTATTTCGACGACGCCCTGCCCGTGGTCCGCAACCACGTCGAGGTCTTCACCGCCGCGGACTACGACGTCGCTGTGGCTCCCTCCGGATCCTGCGTCGCCTCCCTGGGCCACCAGCAGCCGATGATCGCCCGTGCCGGCGGCGACGAGGTCCTCGCCCAGGGCGCCGAGGCGGTCGCCGCGAGCACCTACGAGCTCTCCCAGCTGCTGACCGACGTGCTCGGCGTGACGGACGCGGCCGCGCAGCTCGGGTCCTGGTTCCCCCGCCGGGTGACCTACCACCCGTCCTGCCACGGGATGCGGCTGCTGCGCCTGGGGGACCGGCAGAAGGACCTGGTCGCCTCGGTCGGCGACCTCGACCTCGTCGAGCTGCCCGACGCCCAGGAGTGCTGCGGGTTCGGTGGGACCTTCTCCTTCAAGAACTCGGACGTCTCCGCCGCGATGGCCGAGGAGAAGATCGGCAACATCGTCTCGACCGGTGCCGAGCTGTGCACCGGGGGAGACGCCTCCTGCCTGATGCACCTGGGCGGCGCCATGAACCGCCGGGACTCCGGGCCGGCCACCGTCCACTTCGCCGAGATCCTCGCGTCCACCCGCCAGAACCCGCTCGAGGTCTCCGGAACGGTCGAGCTGTCCATCCCGGGCCCGGGGGCGCGCCGCACGGCGTCGTCGTCGACCCCCCGCACCACTGGAGGTGCTCGATGAGCCGCACGACGCTGGGCATGCCCGCCGTCCGCCCCGTCCACGGGCAGGGGAACCTGCACGCGCGGACCGCGTTCCCCGCCGCCGCGAAGGCCGAGATGGGCAACACGCAGATGCGCGCCAACATCCGCCACGCCACCCACACGATCCGCGGCAAGCGCGCCGCGGTGGCGGGGGAGCTGCCCGACTGGGAGGCGCTGCGCTCGGCCGGCTCCGCGATCAAGGAGCAGGTCATGGCGAACCTGCCGGATCTGCTCGAGGAGTTCGAGCGCAACCTCACGGCGCGCGGCGGCACGGTGCACTGGGCGCGCGACGCCGCCGAGGCCAACCGGATCGTCACCGAGCTCGTGCAGGCCACGGGCTCCACGGACGTCATCAAGATCAAGTCCATGGCCACCCAGGAGATCGGCCTCGAGGAGCACCTGGCAGCCCACGGGATCACCGCCACGGAGACGGACCTGGCCGAGCTGATCGTCCAGTTGGGCCACGACAAGCCGTCGCACATCCTGGTCCCGGCGATCCACAAGAACCGGCACGAGATCCGCGACATCTTCCTCGCCGAGATGCCCGAGACCGACGAGACGCTCACGAGCGAGCCGCGCGACCTCGCCGAGGCCGCCCGCACCCACCTGCGGGAGAAGTTCCTCTCCACCTCCGTGGCGGTCTCCGGGGCGAACTTCGGCGTGGCCGAGACCGGGACGCTGACCGTGGTGGAGTCCGAGGGCAACGGCCGCATGTGCCTGACCCTGCCCGAGACCCTGATCACCGTGATGGGCATCGAGAAGATCGTGCCCACGTTCCAGGACCTCGAGGTGTTCCTCCAGCTGCTCCCGCGCTCCTCCACCGGGGAGCGGATGAACCCCTACACCTCCCTGTGGACGGGCGTGACACCGGGGGACGGCCCGCAGAACGTGCACGTGGTGCTGCTGGACAACGGCCGCACCGCGGTGCTGGACGACCCCGCCGGGCGCTCCGCGCTGCACTGCATCCGCTGCTCGGCGTGCCTGAACGTCTGCCCCGTCTACGAGCAGGCCGGCGGCCACGCCTACGGCTCCACCTACCCGGGCCCGATCGGGGCGATCCTCTCCCCGCAGCTGACCGGCATCAGCTCCGAGCAGAACGCGTCCCTGCCGTACGCCTCCTCGCTGTGCGGGGCCTGCTACGACGTGTGCCCGGTGAAGATCAACATCCCCGAGATCCTCGTGCACCTGCGCGACGAGGACGTGCGGACCCAGCACGGCGAACGCTCCGACGACGGCGCCGCCGCAGCACCGGCCCGGACCCGGCGCCTGCCGCAGGCCCCGTCCGAGATGGACCTCATGATGAAGGGAGCCTCCTTCGTGATGTCCTCCGGCAGACGCATGGCCCTCGCCGAGAAGGCCCTGCCGCTGGGCCGGGTCGTCGCCGGCAAGGACCGGGCGATCAGCTGGCTGCCCGGCACGGCCGGCGGCTGGACCGACGAGCGGGACATCCCCGCCCCGCCCAGGGAGTCCTTCCGCAACTGGTGGGCCGAGCACGCCGACGAGACCGAGCAGAGGGTGGCCGCCGACGGCGGCGCCGCCGGCGCCTCCGGTGACGCAGCCGGCACCGCCGGCCGCCCGCAGGACGACACGCAGCACGACGGGGGAGAGCGATGACCGACGCCAAGACCGAGATCCTGGCCCGCATCCGCGGCGCCCTGCACGACTCCCCGGCGCCCGCGCCGGCCGAGCGCAGCTACCGCCGCGCCTCGGACCGTCCGCGCGAGGAGGTCGTCGAGATGCTCGAGGACCGGCTGGTCGACTACCGGGCCGCCGTGCACCACGAGACCCCCGAGTCCCTGCCGGGCCGGATCGCCGAGCTGCTGGGCGCCTCCGCCCGCTACGTGGTCCCCGTCGGCCTCGACCTGTCCTGGCTGCCGCAGGACACCGCCGCCCGCCGGGCGCTGGTGGACCCCGGCGACGCCCGGACCGCGTCCGCGCTGGGAGTGCGGGAGCTCAACGCCGTGGACGCCGTGGTGACCTCCTCGACCGTCTCCTGCGCCGAGACCGGCACGATCTTCCTCACCGGCCGTCCCGACGAGGGCCGCCGGGCGATCAGCCTGGTCCCCGACCACCACATCTGCGTGGTGCAGGTGGACTCGGTGGTCGAGCTGATCCCCGAGGCCCTCGCTCTGGTGGCGCCCACGGCCCCGGTCACGATGATCTCCGGGCCGTCCGCGACCTCGGACATCGAGCTCGAGCGCGTGGAGGGCGTGCACGGGCCCCGGAGGCTCGACGTGATCCTGCTCGGCTGAGAGGACGGCCCTCTGCCTCGCGGCGGATCCACGCCGCGCACCTCCTGCTCCATAGAGTTGACGTCGTCAGACATACAAGAAACAGCGCCCGGGGTCCGTGTGGCACGTCGGGTGCGGAACGGGTGTTGATGTTCTCCAAGATCCTGGTGGCCAATCGCGGTGAGATCGCGATCCGTGCCTTCCGTGCCGCGTACGAGCTCGGGGCCAAGACGGTGGCGGTGTTCCCGTACGAGGACCGCAACTCGATCCACCGGCAGAAGGCCGACGAGGCGTACCGGATCGGGGAGGAGGGCCACCCGGTGCGGGCCTATCTCGACGTCGAGGAGATCGTGCGGGTGGCCAAGGAGTCGGGGGCGGACGCGATCTATCCCGGCTACGGGTTCCTGTCGGAGAACCCGGACCTGGCCCGCGCCGCGGCGGCGGAGGGCATCGCGTTCGTGGGTCCCGCGGCGGGGATCCTGGAGCTGGCCGGGAACAAGGTGGAGGCGCTGAAGGCCGCGAAGCGGGCGGGGATCCCGACGCTGGACTCCTCGGAGCCGTCCTCGGAGGTGGAGTACCTGCTGGGGGAGGCCGAGCGGATCGGCTTCCCGGTGTTCGTCAAGGCGGTCGCCGGTGGCGGAGGCCGCGGCATGCGCCGGGTGGAGACCCCGGAGGCCCTGCCCGAGGCGCTGGCGGCGGCGATGCGCGAGGCCGACACGGCGTTCGGGGATCCGACGATGTTCGTGGAGCAGGCGGTGCTGCGCCCGAGGCACATCGAGGTGCAGATCCTGGCGGACGCCTCGGGGGAGATCGTGCACCTGTTCGAGCGCGACTGCTCGGTGCAGCGCCGGCACCAGAAGGTGATCGAGATCGCCCCGGCGCCGAACCTCGACGAGGGGATCCGGCAGGCGCTGCACCGTGACGCGGTGAAGTTCGCCCGTGAGCTGGGCTACGTGAACGCCGGGACCGTGGAGTTCCTGGTGGACACGGCCGGGGAGCGGGCCGGTCAGCACGTGTTCATCGAGATGAACCCGCGCATCCAGGTGGAGCACACCGTCACCGAGGAGATCACCGACGTCGATCTGGTGGCCTCGCAGCTGCGGATCGCGGCCGGGGAGTCCCTGGCGGACCTGGGGATCGCACAGGAGTCCTTGGCCGTGCGGGGTGCGGCCCTGCAGTGCCGGATCACCACCGAGGACCCGGCCAACGGGTTCCGCCCCGACGTCGGGAAGATCTCCGCCTACCGCTCCGCCGGCGGTGCCGGGGTGCGTCTCGACAGCGGCACGGTGTACGCGGGGGCGGAGATCTCCCCGCACTTCGACTCGATGCTGGTCAAGCTGATCTGCCGCGGCCGGGACTACGCGACCGCGGTGCACCGGTCCCAGCGCGCCCTGGCGGAGTTCCGGATCCGCGGGGTGGCCACCAACATCGGGTTCCTGCAGGCGGTGCTGGCGGATCCGCAGTTCCTGGCCGGGGAGGTGGCCACCGACTTCATCGAGTCCCGTCCGGAACTCTTGGCCGCGAGGACGTCGGGGGACCGGGCGACGAAGGCGCTGACCTGGCTGGCCGAGGTCACGGTGAACCGGCCCAACGGGGAGCGGGTGGAGGGCATCGACCCGCGCACCAAGCTGCCGCACTACCCGGGCGACAAGCAGGACGAGCCGCTGCGGTCCCCGTTCGACGGGCCCTCGGAGCACCAGCCCCCGGCGGGCTGGCGGCAGAAGCTGCAGGACCTGGGCCCGGAGGGCTTCGCGAGGGCGCTGCGGGAGCAGCAGGCGGTGGCGGTGACCTCCACGACGTTCCGGGATGCCCATCAGTCGCTGCTGGCCACGAGGGTGCGCACCCGTGACCTGCTGGCGGCGGCCCCGGCCTACGCGCACACGCTGCCGCAGCTGCTGTCGGTGGAGGCCTGGGGCGGGGCGACCTACGACGTGGCGCTGCGGTTCCTGGGGGAGGACCCGTGGGAGCGGCTGGCTCTGCTGCGCGAGGCGATGCCCAACATCCCGATCCAGATGCTGCTGCGCGGGCGCAACACGGTGGGCTACACCCCGTATCCGACCGAGGTGACGGACGCGTTCGTGGCCGAGGCCGCCGCGACCGGGGTGGACATCTTCCGGATCTTCGACGCGCTCAACGACGTGGAGCAGATGGCCCCGGCCATCCAGGCCGTGCGCAAGACGGGCACCGCGGTGGCCGAGGTCGCCCTGTGCTACACGGGTGATCTCAACGACCCCGGTGAGACGCTCTACACCCTGGACTACTACCTGGACCTCGCCGCCCAGTGCGTCGAGGCCGGTGCGCACGTGCTGGCGATCAAGGACATGGCCGGACTCCTGCGGCCCATGGCCGCGGCGAAGCTGGTGACCGCGCTGCGGGAGCGCTTCGAGGTGCCGGTGCACCTGCACACCCACGACACCGCCGGCGGGCAGCTGGCGACCCTGATGGCCGCGATCGCCGCCGGGGTGGACGCGGTGGACGTGGCCGACGCCTCGATGGCGGGCACCACCTCCCAGGTGCCCGCCTCCGCGCTGGTGGCGGCCCTGGAGCACACCCCGCGGGACACCGGCATCCCGCTGGAGGCGATCTCCGCGATGGAGCCCTACTGGGAGGTCATCCGGGCGATGTACTCCCCGTTCGAGTCCGGGCTCACCGCCCCCACGGGCCGGGTGTACCGGCACGAGATCCCCGGCGGGCAGCTGTCGAACCTGCGCCAGCAGGCCATCGCGCTGGGGCTGGGGGAGCGCTTCGAGGCGATCGAGGACATGTACACCGCCGCCAACGCCATGCTCGGGCGCCTCGTGAAGGTCACCCCCTCCTCCAAGGTCGTGGGCGACCTCGCCCTGCAGCTCGTGGGGATGGGCGTGGACCCGGCGGAGTTCGAGGCTGATCCGCAACGGTTCGACCTGCCGGACTCCGTGATCGGCTTCCTCGCCGGCGAGCTCGGCACGCCCCCCGGAGGGTGGCCGGAGCCCTTCCGCTCCAAGGCGCTGGAGGGGCGCAACGTCAGGGTCGGGGTCACCGAGCTGTCGGCCGAGGACCAGCAGGCGCTCGCCGAGGACTCCGACACGCGGCGGGCCACGCTGAACCGGCTGCTCTTCGCCGGTCCCACCCGCGAGTACGAGGCCGGCCGGGCCAAGTACGGCGACGTGTCCGTGCTGCACACCCGGGACTTCCTCTACGGGCTCACCACCGAGCACGAGCACGTGATCTCCCTGGGCAAGGGCGTGCGTCTGCTGGTCACCCTGCAGGCGATCTCGGAGGCCGACGACAAGGGCATGCGCACCGTGATGCTCACCCTCAACGGCCAGCCGCGCATGATCGAGGTCCGCGACACCTCGGTCGCCTCGGCCGTGCCCGAGACCGAGAAGGCCGACCCCGCCGACCCCGGCCACGTGGCCGCCCC
>NZ_JBISWK010000090.1:0-24515 GCF_044462205.1 Kocuria rhizosphaericola
TCAGACGCGGGAGCGGGTGTTGCCCCGTTGCTGGGTCGGTGTGTCCGTGCGCCAGAGTCGGTGGGCCAGGAGGGCGAGTCCGGTGATGAGCAGGACCAGCATGATGGTGCCCAGGTTGAGGCCCAGGCCGTGGATGAAGAGGTAGGCGACCGCGCCGCCGGCGAGGCAGTAGTAGGTGGTCACGATGATGGTCTTGCGCAGCAGGTCTCCTTCGCGTCCGAGCAGTCCCACGGTGGCGGAGGCGGCCACGATGTTGTGGATGGCGATCGGGTTGCCACCGGCCCCGCCGACGGCCTGGGCGGCGACCACGAGCTCGGGGCGCTCCAGGCCGATCGCGGCACCGGTGGAGAACTGGAACTGGGAGAACGTCAGGTTGGACACGGTGTTGGACCCGGCCACGAAGGCCCCCAGCGCCCCGATCCAGGGCGCGATCAGCGGCCAGGAGCTGCCCGAGATCGCCGCGGCCCCCTCGGCGAGGGTGACCGGCATGCTGGAGAGCCCCGAGTCGTTGAGGGCCGGGCCGGACTGGATGAGCACGCGCACCAGCGGCACGGCGAAGAGCAGCGCGGCGGCGGTGCCGGCGAGCTGACCGGCCGAGATCTTCAGCGTGCGGGCGATCTCCCGGGAGTTCATCCGGTGCAGCGCGTAGGCGAAGAGGGAGGCCAGGATCATGAGGAACCCCGGCAGGTAGAACGGCTGCACGGTGGTGGTGATCTCGGTGCCCAGGATGTTCTCGAACGGGATCGCCAGGCCGGTCAGGAACTCCTTCAGCGGGGCGATGACCCGGGTGGCCACCAGCAGCCCGGCCATCAGGGCGTAGGGGGCCCAGGCCCGGACCACGCTCATGTGCGTGGACACGTCCGTGGCCTGGGCCGGCTCGATGGTGCCCATCCAGCGGGCGGGCCACTCGGCGCGGGGGCCGAAGTCGAAGGTGTCCTGGGGCATCAGGAAGCCCTTGCTGGAGGTGAGCATCACCAGCACCAGGCCCAGGAGCCCGCCGAACATCGCGGGGAACTCGGGCCCGAGGAAACGGGCCACCAGCACGTAGGGAACGGTCATGGCCAGGGAGGCGTAGACCGCGAAGGGCCACACGGCCAGTCCGTCGCGGAAGCGGCGGTCGGGGCCGAAGAACCCGGTGAGCATGCTCACGAGGATCAGCGGGATGAGGATGCCCACCACGGCGTGGATGGCCGCGGTGTAGAAACCGATCGAGCTGACGAACTCGGGCATGGTCACGCCCAGGGCGCTGACGCGCTCGGCGACCGCGGGATCACCGCCCAGGCCGTTGGTCACGCCCACCAGGATGGGGGTGCCGACCGCTCCGAAGCTCACGGGGGTGCTCTGGATGATGAGACCGACCATGACGGCGGCCATCGCGGGGAAGCCCATGGCCAGCAGCAGCGGGGCGACCACCGCGGCCGGGGTGCCGAAGCCCGAGGCGCCCTCGATGAAGGACCCGAAGAGCCAGCCGATGATGATGGCCTGGACCCGCCGGTCGGCGGAGATGTTGTTGAACCCGGCCCGGATCGTGGCCATGGCCCCGCCCACCGTGAGGGTCGACAGCAGCAGCAGCGCCCCGAAGACGATGTAGAGCAAGGTGACGGCCACGACCAGGCCCTCGATGGTCGCCGCCAGCACCCCGGTGAAGCTCATCCGCCACACCACCAGCGCCACCACCACCGCGGTGAGATACCCCACCGGCATCGCGAACTTGGCCGGCCACCGGAACCCGGCCAAAAGCACGCCCACCAGCAGGATGGGCAGCAGAGCCAAAAGGCTCAGCACAGCAAGATTGTCCACGGAAAGGTCCTTTCTGACCGGGATGTGGAGTACGGGGAGGCATGCGGCGGCCCGGGGCCCTCGCGGGTCCGGACCGCCGCCGGTTCGGTGGTCCGCGGATGCCGGGGGTCAGATGGCCTTGCCCGGGTTCAGGATGTTGTTCGGGTCGAGGGCGGACTTGATGCGGTGTTGCAGATCGCGGGAGACCTCTCCGACCTCGGCGGTGAACCAGTCCTTCTTGAGCAGTCCGACGCCGTGCTCGCCGGTCAGGGTGCCGCCGAGACTCTGGGCGAGCTCGAACATCCGGCCCAGGGCGTCCTTCGGGGCGCCCTGGGTGATGGACTCGTGCTCGGCGACGACGATCATCGGGTGCAGGTTGCCGTCGGCGGCGTGCGCCACCGTGTAGATGTCGACACCGGTGTCCTGCGATATCCTCTCGATCCCGGTGACGATCTCGGCCAGTCGGTTGCGCGGCACGCCCACGTCGCCGATGGAGGTGCGGCCCAGCTTCTCGAGCGAGGGGATCGCGTCCCGGCGGGCCTGGACCAGAGCCTCCGCCTGCACCGGGTCCTCGGCGATCAGGACCGAGTCCGCGAAGGGCTCGATGGCCCGGAGCACCACGTCGCGCTCGATCTCGGCGCCGAATCCGTCCGTCTGCGCGAGGAGGAAGGCCTCGCCCCGGCGGCGGTGGTCGGTGCCGGTGGCGAGGTCGATGGCGCCCAGGGTGGGGCCGTCGACGAGTTCGAGGACCGAGGGGGTGGCGCGGGCCGCGACCACGGCCGAGGCCGCCGCCGCCGCCGTGGCGACGTCCCGGAAGTAGGCGGCCACGGTCGCCGTGGCCACGGGGGCCGGCCGGAGCCGCAGCGTCGCCTCGACCACGACGCCCAGGGTGCCCTCGGAGCCGATGAACAGGGCGTTCATGTCGTAGCCGGTCACGGCCTTGATGGTCTCGGTCCCGGTCACCAGCACCCGGCCGTCGGCGAGGACCACCTTGAGGCTGAGCACCGACTCGCGCGTCACGCCGTACTTGGCGCACCGCATACCGCCGGCGTTGGTCGCGATGTTGCCGCCGATGGAGCAGATCGCGGTGCTCGCGGGGTCCGGTGCGTAGAACAGGCCGTGCTCGGCTGCCGCCGCGTTGAGGTCGGCGTTGAGCACGCCCGGTTCGACGACAGCGATCTGCTCGACCGGGTCGATCCGCAGGATCCGGTTCATCCGCCGCACGTCCAGGACGATCTCGCCGCCGCACGCCGAGGCGCCGGCCGCGAGGCCGGAGCCGGCACCTCGCGGAACGATGGGGATCCGGTGCTCGTTGGCCAGCGCAAGGGTCTCGACCACGTCCTGCACCGACTCGGCCTGGACGACGCCGTCCGGCAGCGTCGGGGGGACGTAGCCCGAGCGGTCCGTCCGGACGAGCTCGAGTTCGGCGGTGTCCCGCGTGAAGCGGGGCAGGCCGGCGAGAACCTCGGAGAGATGCTGGCTGGAGGTGTTGCTGGTCATCGGTCGCCTCCTTGCGACGTCAGGCGCGGCCGCCGCCCGGTGCGCCGCCCCCGCGGGGACAGATGGGAGGGCGAGCGCCCGGCAGTGGTGCGGGGCCGCGAGAAGGTTGCGGGTCAGGGCGAGGAACGGAGGTCGGGTTCTCGGCAACGAGCACGCCGGCACGATGATCGACACACCGCTTATCCGTATCGTGGAATCCGTTTTCTAGCTGATGAAAACAGTAGGGAATAGTGTGATCTACGTCAATGACCTGCGTCACGTGACCGTTGTGTTGCGGACATCGCCGTGGCGGTCGTGCCACCGGTCGGCGGGAGGAGCGCTTCTCGGCCCGGCTCTCGACGGTGCGGAAAACCCCACCTGTAACAGGTGGAGAACGTCGCAGTGGAGAAGGCCTGCGCGACCGTAGCGTGAAGAGCATGAGCACACCGCACGACACCAGGCCCCTGCCGCCCGCACCGTGGAGCGGCCCCGGCCACGAACCCCCGCACGACCCCGGCGCCGGCCCCGGGAGCCCCGACGACGCCCACCGACCCGCGGGCGGCTCCCGGGCCGCCGGCCCCGCTCCCGGGTTCCGGGAGTGGGGACCGTGGTCCCCCAGGACCCTCTTCTTCGGCACCACCGACCTCGTGGTGGACGCCGCGCTGGGCACGCTGTGGCTGACCGCCCTCGTCTCCCTGGTCTCTGCCGGCTTCGCCTCGCTCGCCGCCCTGGTGGGCGTGGTCCTGCTCGTGGCCGCGATCTACGCGGTCCGCGGCGTCGAGTGGGTCGAGCGCCGCCGCACGCAGGCGGCGTTCGGGCTGCACCTGCCCGGCCCGCGCCGGCGCCGCTCGCCCCGCACCGACGGCTGGCGGATCTTCCACCAGTGGTGGCTGGACGTCTCCGACCCCGCGTTCTGGACGGGCCTGCTGCACCTGCTCCTCACCACCGTCCTGGGCTGGGTCGCCGTGGCCGCCCTGGCCGGCACCGGCGCCGCCGTGGCCCTGGCCCTCGCGCCGCTGTACGCGGCCCAGAACAACCCGCTCTGGCCCTCCGACGTGGTCGGGACATGGCCGGACTGGGCCGTGGTCCTGGCCGGGATCACCCTGGCGCTCCTCGGGCTGCTCGTCGTGGTCCTCGCCGTGGCCGCCCACCGGGGCCTGTCACGGCTGCTGCTGCGGGTGGACGAGGCGGCGGAGCTGCGCCGCCGGGCCGCCGAGGCCGCGGCCGCCCGCGAGACCGCGGTCCGGGGCGCCCGCACCGAGCGCTCCCGGATCGAGCGGGACCTGCACGACGGCGTGCAGCCCCAGCTCGTGTCCGTGGCCATGAACCTGTCGATGGCGCAACGCCGGATCGACCACGACCCGGCCGGGGCCAAGGACCTCATCGGGGAGGCGCACGCCACCACGAAGGCCGCGATCGCCGAGCTGCGCCGCCTGGCCCGCGGCTTCCACCCGGCGGTCCTGGAGGACCGGGGCCTCGACGCCGCCCTCTCCGCCGTGGCCGCCCAGTCCCCCGTCCCGGTCGCCGTGGACGTGCGGGTGCCACGGCTGGCGCCGGAGACGGAGGCCGCCGTGTACTTCGCGGTCTCCGAGGGCATCGCCAACATGGTCAAGCACGCCCACGCCGGCGCCGCGTCGGTGCGGGTGGGCCTCGAGGACGACCCCGCGGGCGGCACCCGCGTGGTCGCCCGGGTCGCCGACGACGGCCGCGGCGGCGCCGTGGTGGTCCCCGGCGGCGGCCTGTCCGGGATCGCCGACCGGATCCGCTCCGCGGGCGGGCACTTCTTCCTCGACTCGCCCGCGGGCGGGCCGACCGAGCTGACCGTCGAGCTGCCGGTCGCCCGGGGGGCGGGATCCTGATGCGCATCGTCATCGCCGAGGACGCCGTCCTCCTGCGCGCGGGCCTCGTCCGCCTGCTCACCGAGGCCGGCCACGACGTGGTCGCCGACGTCGACACCGCGGAGGACCTGCTGAAGGCCGTCGAGCAGCACGAGCCCGACTTCGCCCTCGTGGACGTGCGGCTGCCGCCGACGTTCACGGACGAGGGCATCCGCGCCGCCGTCCTGGTCCGCTCCCAGCACCCGCGGATCGCGGTGCTCGTGCTCTCGCAGTACGTCGAGGAGCGCTACGCCTCGGAGCTCATCGCGTCCCGCCGGGACGGGCTGGGGTACCTGCTCAAGGACCGGGTGGCGGACGTCGACCAGTTCCTCGAGTCGGTGGAGACCGTGGGCGCGGGCGGCACCGTCCTGGACCCGGAGGTCGTCTCCCAGTTGCTCGTGCGCTCGCGGCACCGGCAGGACCTGGACCTCCTCTCCCCGCGGGAGCACGAGGTGCTCGGGCTCATGGCCCAGGGGCTCTCGAACGCCTCGATCGCCGCGAACCTGTTCCTCACCGAGTCCTCGGTGGAGAAGCACATCCGCTCCGTGTTCACGAAGCTGGGCCTCGCCCACGAGGACGGTGGCAACCGCCGCGTCCGCGCGGTCCTGCGCTACCTCGGCTACCCGGACCCCGGGCCCGGCCACCCCGCCCCAGCCCACCAGTCGAACCAGGAGTTCCGGCCATGAGCACCCACCCCGAGCACCCCTCCGCCCAGGACGTCGTCAGCGAGAACGAGCGCACCGCCTGGCTCGTCCCCACCGCCGTGCTCGGCGGCATCGGCGCCCTGCTCCTGCTGGGCGCCGGCGGCGCGGCCGCGGCCGCGTCCCTGTCCGTCCAGGAGCACCGGGTGGACACCACGGTGACCGAGTCCGTGGACACGGTGGTGGTCGACGGACGGTCGGCCGTCATCGAGGTCGTGACGGCCGACGTCCCGGAGCTGCGGGTGGAGTCCGTGTACGCCGGCTTCCAGCTCGAGAGCGCCCCCGAGCCCCGCGTGGAGGACGGCCGGCTGAGCATCGACGCCCTCCCGTCGAACTCCTGGCCGGGCGCCGGCAGCGGGATGCACGTGCGGGTCACCGTCCCGGCCGGGGACGAGCCCGTGGACCTGCGGCTCTCCGGGGACGCCGGCGCCCTGAGCGTCGAGGGCGACTTCGACGACGTCCGGCTCGACACCGAGGCCGGCGTGATCGAGGTGAGCGGCAGCGCCCGCGCCCTGTGGGCGGCCTCGGAGGTCGGCGCCGTCGACCTCGACGGGGTCCGGGTGCGCGAGGACCTGGACGTGCACACCGAGGTCGGGGCCACCGAGGTCCGGCTCCTCGGCGAGGCCCCGCGGCGGGTGTCCGTCACGACGAGGGCCGGGGCCATCGAGGCCACGGTCCAGGACGCCGACTGGTGGGCCCCGGTGGTGGCCGGCGCGGACGAGCGCGAGCCCGAGGACCTGACGGCCGCCACGGTCTGCGCCGCCGCCCCCGGCGACCGCCCCTGCCTGTACGTCTCCTCGGCCGTGGGTGCGGCGGAGATCACCTACGGGGACGGCTCCTCCACCCCGGGCAGCGGGGCGCGCGAGCGGTAGACTGGGCCCCGTTGTCCGGGTCGGGCGCACCGGGAGGGGGGACGGTGCGCACATCCTCCGAGGACCCCTGTGCGCCCCCTCACCACCTCCGTCACCGCTGAGCGCGCCGCCGCCCCCGCACCCGCCGCGGAGCGCCCCGCGGCCGCTCAGCACCGCACCGGCCGCCCGACGACGCCCTCGTCCGGCGGCCGGTACGCCCGGCTCGTGCACCTCGCCGGGCGCGACTTCCTGCCGGTCGCCTTCGTGGCCCGTCTGCCCCTGGCCATGCTCACCGTCGGGGCGCTCACCCTCGCCACCGCCGTCAGCGGCTCCTACGTCGTCGGAGGCCTGGCCGCCGGCGCCGTCGGGATCGGTTCGGCACTGGGCGGGCCCCTGATGGGCCACCTCGCCGACCGGCTCGGCCAGCGGATCGTGCTGCTGGTCTCGGCCCTGGCCCACGCCGTGGCCATCGGGCTGCTGCTGGTCACCGCCTACGCCCCCGCGGGGCCGGTGGCACCGGCCGTGCCGCTGCTCGTCGGCGCGTCCCTGCTCGTGGGCGCCACGTGCCCCCAGGTGGGCCCGATGGCCCGGGTGCGGTGGCGGGGGCTGGTCGGCGGGAACCGGCGCGAGCTGGACACCGCCCTGTCCTACGAGTCCACCGCCGACGAGTTGACCTTCGTGCTCGGCCCGGCGCTCGTGGGTCTGCTGGCCTCCTTGGTCGCCCCGTGGTCCCCCTTCGTCCTCGCGGCGGTCCTGACGCTCACGATGGTCACGTCCTTCGCCGTGCACCCCACGCGCCTGGTGGTCCCGGCCGTCTCGCGCGAGGACCGGCGGCGGGCGGCGGCCCGTCCCGTCACCGCCCGCGAGCGGCTCCTCGTGCTGCTCCCCGTGCTGGGGATGGTGGCCATGGGCGCGTTCTTCGGCGCCGTGCAGAACGGTCTCAACGCCTTCGGCGGCGAGTTCGGCATCCAGAGCGCCACCGGGCTGCTCTACGCCGTGCTCGGCATCAGCTCGGCGGCCGCGGCACTGTCCGTGGCCTGGTGGCCCCAGCGCTTCCGGCCCGCGTCCCGCTGGGTGGTCAGTTCCGTCGCCATGGCCGCCTTGAGCCTGCTGTTCCTCCTGCCGAGCGGGATCGGGCCGATGCTCGTGGTGCTGCTGCTCGCCGGGCTGCCCCTGGGTCCCGCCATGGTCACGATCTACACCATCGGCGGGGACGTCGCCCGGCCGGAGCGGCTGGGCACGGTCATGACGATGCTCGCGAGCGGCGTGGTCCTCGGCGCCGCCGTGGGCGCAGCGCTGGCCGGGCTCATGGCCGAGACCGCCGGGCACCGGGGCGCGTTCGCCGCCGCGGTCGGCGCGGCCTGCGCCATGGTCCTGGTCAGCGCGGTGCTGGCCCTGCTCCAGCGCCGGAGCCGCTGACCGGGGACACCTCCGGGGCGCCGGGTCCGGCTACACCAGGGGTGACGTGGGCCGGTGCTCCCGGTTGCCGAGGCCCTCGCGGTCGTCGAGGTGGTCCACGACCTGGCGGAGCGCCTCGAGCGAGCTGACGGTCTCCGACCAGCCCGTGACCTCGCGGATCCGCGTGGTGTCCATGATCGGCACGGCATCGGCGAGATCGATCCAGCCGGGGTCGGTGGGCTGCAGCCGCAACCGGTAGGTGATCGCCACGAGCGCACGGACCAGGGCCGGCGGAACGGGCAGGACGCGCCGGGCGCCGAGCACCTGAGCCACGCCGTCGGCACCGAGCACCGGCTCGGCCGCGACGTTGAACGCCCCGCCGGCCCGGTGCTGGATGACCCGCCAGAACGCGTCCGCGACGTCGTCGGTGTGCAGCGTCTGGAAGCGGAACTTCTCCGGGAAGGGCAGCACGGGCAGGCGCAGCCGGGCGATCAGCCCCTTGGGCGCGAGGGCGCCGAGGAAGTAGTCCCCGATCTCCGGGGCGGCGTCCGTCTGGAACAGGAAGCCGGGCCGGAGCCTGGTCACCACGATCCCGGGATGGGCCTCCTCGAAACGGTTGAGCACCGCCTCCGTCTCCGCCTTCTGCACGTTGTAGTGCGACGTCTCGACCCCGCCGACGGGCCAGGACTCGTCCACGGTCCGGTCCTTGGGGCCGGGGCTGTAGGCGCCGAGCGATGAGGGGTAGACGATCTGGGGCACGCCGGCGAGCACCACGGCGTCGAGCACGTGGACGAGACCGTCCACGTTCGTCTCGTGCATCAGGGCGAAGTCCCGGTTCGGGCGGATGAGCCACACGAGGTGGATCACGGCGTCAGCGCCGCGCAGGATCTCCGCCAGCGCCGCGGTGGACTCCTTCGCGGCGACGTCGACCGTGTGCCACTCCACGCCGTCGTAGGGCTCCCCGTCCCGCTCGGGCCCCTCGCGGGAGACCCCGACGACGTGCGTGACCTCCGGCGCGGCGTGCAGCCGGCGGAGCACCGCGGTGCCCACGTTGCCCGTGGCTCCCAGGACGACGATCTTCACGGTGCTCCCCCTCCGCCGGTGCAGGACCTACTGGTCCTGGACCCGGCCGCTCTCGCCCTGCAGGCGGTCGATGTGCTTGGACGCCTCGGCCTTCGTGAGGTCGGCCGGCAGCTCTTCCCCGGCCTCGCGGGCCAGGGTGTCGAGGTAGCTGCGCTGCGCACTGGTCATCGGCTCCTCACCGGTGGCCCAGTCGTCCGGGTCCCGGTCGAGCCCGCTGCCCGGTTCGGGGCTGGAGGCGCCGAGGGTCTCCTGCTCGTCGGGGTCGGGGGCTCCGCTCGCGTTCTCAGTCATGCGCCCATGATAGTCATGCCCCTTATGGTTCCGGTCGCCGCACCGGTCCTGCCGCTGGGAGGACGGAGTCAGTAGGCTGGGGAATCGAGGAGTTCCACGGGCGTCACCGGGGTGCCTGACGAGCGACCCGGCACTGTCCCTTCCAGGCGCCTCCCACGAACGAGGAGAAGCAGATGAGCGAGCAGCCACGCACCGGGCCGAACGGCACCGCGGGCGCAGGAGTCCAGTCCGACAAGCTCGAGGCCTACATGCTCGGGCACTACATGGGCGCCCTCTCCGGGGTGCGGCTCTTCGACGAGGCGGCTTCCACGTGGGCCGGCACCCCGTACGAAGGGCGGTTCACCGCGTTCGTCGGCGAGATCAAGAACGACATCGACCGCCTCGAGGCGATGCTCGACCGCCTGAGCTCCGGCCGGCGCCACGTGGCCAAGGCCCTCGGGACCGTCACCGGCATCGCCTCCCGGCTCAATCCGCTGAGCCGGATCCGGGAGCGGGCCGGCATCGCCGCCCACGGGGAGCTCGAGATGCTGCAGTCCCTGGTGGTCGCCAAGCGCAGCATGTGGGCGACGCTCCTGGAGCTCGCACCCGTCGAGCCGCGACTGGACGCCGAGGAGCTGAGGAAGCTCGAGGCCGACGCCGCCGACCAGTACGACCGCCTGCGGACCATCGCCGAGGAGACGGCCCAGGACCGATTCCTCGCCCGGGACTGACCCCGTGACCGAGAACCCCCTGCCCCGTGGCACTGGGGGCGCCCCGCCGTCCGCGGACGACGACGACGCCTCCGGCCCGGCCGCGGCCGGCTCCGCCACCGATGCCGCCTGGCAGGCCCTGCTGGCCGGCCGGACCACCCCCGTGCCGGCACCCGGGGCGGAGCTCGCCGAGCGCTACGGACCGCTCGTGGCGCACCGGGGCCCCCTCGTCCTCGCCCAGCTGGGACAGAGCCTGGACGGGTTCATCGCCTCCCGCACCGGGCACGCCGAGTTCGTGACCGGCCCGGAGGACCGGGAGCACCTGCACCGGCTGCGCGCGCTCGTGGACGCCGTGGTCGTGGGCGTCGGCACGGTCGTCGCCGACGACTGCCGGCTGACCGTCCGCGCCGTGCCCGGCCCCCACCCCGTGCGGGTGGTCCTGGACCCCTCGGCGCGGACCCCGCCGGCCTCGGCCGTGCTCACGGACGGCGCGGCGCCCACCCTGTGGATCGTGGGCGAGCACGCGGACGTGCCGGTGGCGCCGGGCCCGCACGTCGCGGTGCTGCGCGTGCCCGTGGGCGAGCACGGTCTGGCGCCCCGGGCCGTGCTCGAGGCCCTGGCCGGACAAGGCCTGCAGCGGGTGCTCGTGGAGGGCGGCGGACGCACCGTCTCGAGGTTCCTCGAGGCCGGAGCGCTGCACCGCCTCTACCTCACCACCGCGCCCATGCTCATCGGGGACGGGGTGCCCGGCATCCGGTTCCGCGGCGCGGACCACCTCTCCGGGGCACTGCGCGCCCCGGTGCGCCGCTTCGCGCTCGGCGACGACCTCTGCACCGAGCTGACCTTCCGCCCCTGATCGGCCTCGCCGGATCCGGTCAACCGCGTCCGGCGAACGGCATCCCGGAGGCGGTGAGCACGAGCGAGTTCACTGTGGCGGACGCGGGGAGCTCGGCCATCATCAGCACCGCCCGCCCCACCTCCTCGACGGGGAAGCTGGGCTCCGGGCGGAGCGTGCCGTCGGCCTGCAGGGCGCCGCCGTCGGTGCCCAGACCCGCCAGCAGCTCCGTGGCCGCGTTGCCGATGTCGATCTGCCCGCAGGTGATGCCGTAGGGGCGGCCGTCCAGGTCCAGGGACCGGGTGAGGCCGGTGACGGCGTGCTTGCTCGCGGTGTAGGCCGAGGACAGCGGCCGGGGCACGTGCGCGGAGATCGAGCCGTTGTTGATGATCCGCCCGCCCCGGGGGCGCTGTTGCTTCATGATCCGGAAGGCCTGCGCCGAGCACAGGAACGTTCCGGTGAGGTTGACCTGCAGGGTGCGCTGCCACTCCTCGGGGTCGATCTCGTCCACCTCACCGCGGGGTCCGAAGGTCCCCGCGTTGTTGAACAGCACGTCGATCCGCCCGGTCAGCCGCTCGATCTCCCGGAAGGCCGAGGACACGCTCTCCGCATCGGCCACGTCCACCGGCACGATCCGGGCGCCCGGGACGCCCGCGGCCGTCTCCACCAGCGTGTCCCGGCGGCGGCCGGCCAGCACCACGACCCACCCGGCGTCGAGGAAGGCGCGCGCCACCGAGCGGCCGATCCCGGAGCCGGCTCCCGTCACCACCAGCACCTTTCCCGCCGCCCCCGGGTCCTCGCGGCGGTCTCCGTCGTCGTCCATCCCGTGCTCCTCCCCCGCCTCGCGGCCCTTCGGGGGCGAGCGTGAGACGGTCGTTCCACAACCGGCAATTTTCCGCCAGCACTTGGTAACAGGCGGAGGACAGCATTGACTTGGATCAAGTGACCCACTTCACTGAGTCCTTCAGAATTATTGTTTCACACTATGGAATGACAGAAGGGACGATGACGTACCCGATGCATCTCATCCAGTTCAACTCCCTCAGCCGGCCCGAGGCGGTCGAGGCGATCCGTACCGCGCTCGACATCCCGCGCTGGCTGGAGGCGGTGGTCGACGCCCGGCCCTACTGGCACCATGACGCCCTGCTCGGGATGGCCCGCACCGCAGCACGGCCGTTCACGCCCGAGGAGATCGAGGGTGCGCTCTCGCACCATCCCCGCATCGGCGAGCGCGCCGAGGGGTCCCACCGGGAGGCCCGCTTCTCCCGCGCGGAGCAGTCCGCGGTCGACCCCGCGGACACCGACGTCCAGCGGCGCCTGCGCGAGGGCAACCTCGCCTACGAGGAGAGGTTCGGCCAGGTGTTCCTGATCCGCGCCGCGGGGCGCACCCCCGAGGAGATCCTCGAGAACCTCTCCGCCCGCATGACCAACGACCCCGGGACGGAACAGGCTGTGGTCGCCGACCAGCTGCGCCAGATCGCGCTCCTCCGACTCGAAGGACTCGTCACCCCATGAGCTTCGTCACCGCCCACGTCCTCGACTCCGTCACCGGCACCCCTGCCCAGGGGATCGCCGTGGCCCTCGAGGCCCCCGACGGCACCTCCATCGCGACCGCCGAGACCGACGCCGACGGCCGCGTGCCCGAACTGGGCCCAGAGACCCTGGAATCCGGCGACTACCGGATCACCTTCGCCACGGGAGAGTACTTCGCCGGCAGGAACCAGCCGACGTTCTACCCCTTCGTGACGGTGAACTTCACGGTGCAGGCCGCGGCGAGGCACTACCACGTGCCGCTCCTGCTGAGCCCGTTCGCCTTCTCCACCTACCGGGGCAATTGACCCAGGAGTCGACGGGCCCGCCCGTCTTCGACCGCCCCACCGACCGTCTTCTCCGAGGAGCTGCGTCATGACCGACGTCACCACCCGCACGAGCACGGACGCCGTCGTCCTGGGAGCCAACCAGTACGGCAAGGCCGAGAACCACGTCGTGCGCGTCAACCGCGACACCGACCGCCACGAGATCCGCGATCTCGTGGTCACCTCGCAGCTGCGCGGCGACCTCGAGGCCGTGCACACGGAGGGCGACAACGCCCACTGCGTGCCGACCGACACCCAGAAGAACACCGTCTTCGCCTTCGCGCAGCAGTACGGGATCGACTCCCCCGAGGCGCTGCTGCTCAAGCTCGCCGACCACTTCACCGGCGAGTTCGAGTGGATCACCGGCGGCCGCTGGGCCGCCCAGGAGTATGCCTGGAACCGGATCGACGACCACGACCACTGCTTCGTGCGGAACAAGGACGAGGTGCGCACCGCGGTGGTCGTGGCCGAGGGCGGTTCGCGGACCGTCATCTCCGGATTCAAGGACCTCACCGTCCTGAAGTCCACCGGGTCCGGCTTCGCGGGATACCCCCAGGACAAGTACACGACGCTGGCCGAGACCGAGGACCGGATCATGTCCACCGACGTGGCCACCCGCTGGCGCTACAGCACGACCGACGTGGACTTCGACGCCGTCTACGAGGACGTCAAGAAGATCCTCCTGAGCAAGTTCACCGACCACTACTCCCGGGCGCTGCAGGAGACCCTCTACCTCATGGGCAGGGCCGTCATCGAGGCGCACCCGGAGATCGACGAGATCAAGTTCTCCTGCCCGAACAAGCACCACTTCGTGTACGACCTGGACTTCTGCGGCCTCGAGAACGACAAGGAGACGCACTACGCGGCGGACCGCCCCTACGGACTCATCGAGGCGACGATCCAGCGCAGGGGCGCGCCCGGGAACGAGCACGCCTGGTCGGGCATCGCCGGCTTCTGCTGATCCGGCGCACTCGGGGACGGACCCGCCACCTGCGGGATCGCCGCGACCATCCCCAGGACCATCGTGGTGCTCGTGACCGGGACTCAGGCGCGGCGCGCGACGGGCGGGGGCATCAGCTCCGCCGCGATCGCCTCGGTGGCGCGCCGCAGCGCGGGCACCGCCCGGCGGCCGAAGTCCTCGTCGACGCGGGAGACCGGGCCGGAGACGGAGATCGCCGTGGGCGTCGGGGCACCGGGCACGGCCATGGCATAGCAGCGCACCCCGAGCTCCTGCTCCTCGTCGTCGACCGCATAGCCCCGCTCCCGGATCCGTGCGAGGTCCGCGAACAGCTCCTCGACGGTCCCGAGGCTCTTCGCCGTGGGAGTGGGCATGCCGGCGCCGGTCACTATCGCGCGCACCCGGTCGTCGGGCAGCGTCGCGAGGATCGCCTTGCCCACCCCGGTGTCGTGGGTGCCCGCCCGGCGGCCCACCTCGGTGAACATCCGCATCGACCGGCTCGACTGGGCCTGGGCGATGTAGACGACCTCCTGTCCGTCGAGCACGGCGATGTTCGCAGACTCGCCGAGCTCGTCCACGAGCTCGTCCAGCTTGGCCCGGGCCGAGGAGCCGAACTGCCGCCCCGCCGCTTCCCCGAGGGGGATCAACCGGGGGCCGAGGGAGTAGTTCCGGTTGGGCAGCTGGCGCACGTATCCGGAGGGCACGAGGGTGCGCAGGAGCCGGTGGATGGTGGGCAGCGGGAGTTTCACGGCGGCCGAGAGCTCGCTCAAGGACATGTCACCCCCGGCCGCGGTGATCACCTCGAGAAGCTCGAACACCCGCTCCACCGCTTGCACACCGCCCGATGCAGGTCGTGTGGTCATGATCTTCCGATCTCCTGTCCGTCCGTGTCCGTACAGCTTGACACCTGGCGCCGCCGGCGGGACACCGTGGCGTGAGGCCGGTCACCGGGAGACCTTGCCAAGCCGTCACCGGTCCCCATATTATCCATTATACGGAATTTGAATTCCGCCATACGACTGAAATGGCCGCCCTGTCCCGACTACGGGGGTTCCTACGGCAGCCCCCGACCCCGGACCCGCGATGATCTCGCGGCCGGGCTTCGACCGGGGGCCGAACCCACCCCGACCCGAGTCACACACCCCAGCCGCCGAGGAGGCACCCCATGACCACCAGCACCATCGAGCACATCCTGCCCACGGGCCACGACCGCGCCGGGGAGATCCTCACCGACGAGGCCCTCCAGTTCGTCGCCGAGCTGCACCGCCGCTTCGCGCCGCGCCGCGCCGAACTGCTCGGTGTGCGCGAGGAGAACCGCAGCCAGGCCGCTTCCGCCGGACGCCTCGACTTCCTCCCCGAGACCAAGGAGGTCCGCGAGGGCGACTGGAAGGTCGCCCCTGCCCCCGCAGCGCTGCAGGACCGCCGCGTCGAGATGACGGGGCCCGCCTCCCCTGCCAAGATGGCGATCAACGCCCTCAACTCCGGGGCGAAGGTGTGGCTGGCCGACCTCGAGGACGCCTCGAGCCCCACCTGGTACAACCAGGTCGACGGTGTGCTCAACCTCCGGGACGCCGCCCTCGGCACCCTCGAGCACACCTCCCCCGACGGCAAGAGCTACGCCCTGCGCGAGGACGCCCCGCTCGCCGTGGTCGTCGCGCGCCCCCGCGGCTGGCACCTGCCCGAGTACAACGTCACCGTGGACGGGCAGCCGGCCTCCGGCTCGCTCGTGGACTTCGGCCTGCACTTCTTCCACACGGCGAAGCCGCTGATCGCCAACGGCCAGGGCCCCTACTACTACCTGCCGAAGCTGGAGTCCTACCTCGAGGCGCGGCTGTGGAACGAAGTGTTCACCTTCGCCGAGGAGTACCTGGGCATCGACCACGGCACCATCCGGGCGACCGTGCTGATCGAGACGATCCCCGCGGCGTTCCAGATGGAGGAGATCCTCTACGAGCTGCGTGACCACGCCTCCGGGCTCAACGCGGGGCGCTGGGACTACCTGTTCAGCATCATCAAGTACTTCCGCGACGCCGGCGAGCAGTTCGTTCTCGCGGACCGCTCCACGATCACCATGACCGCACCGCTGATGCGCGCCTACACCGAGCTGCTCGTGAAGACCTGCCACCGCCGCGGGGCCTTCGCGATGGGCGGCATGGCCGCGTTCATCCCGAACCGCCGCGAGCCCGAGATCACCGAGGCCGCGATCGAGAAGGTGCGCGCCGACAAGACCCGCGAGGCCACCGACGGCTTCGACGGCTCCTGGGTGGCCCACCCGGACCTCGTGCCCGTCTGCCGCGAGGTCTTCGACGGCGTGCTGGGCGAGAAGCCCAACCAGGTGGACCGCCTGCGCGAGGAGGTCCGGGTCAGCGCCGAGGAGCTGCTCGACGTCGCCAGCGCCGGCCGGGTCAGCACGCAGAAGGAGCTCGCGGGCAACCTCTACGTGGCGATCCGCTACACCGCCGTGTGGCTGTCCGGCAACGGCGCCGTGGCGATCCACAACCTCATGGAGGACGCGGCGACCGCCGAGATCTCCCGCTCGCAGGTCTGGCAGCAGATCCAGAACGCCGTGGTCTACGAGGACACCGGCAACAGCGCGACCCGCGAGCTCGTGGGGGCGGAGCTGGAGCGCCAGAAGGAGACCCTGCGCGGCGAGGTCGACGCCGAGACCTTCGAGAAGTACTACGAGCCCGCCGCGCGCCTGGTCGCGGACCTCGTGCTCAGCGAGGACTACATGGACTTCCTCACGCTCCCGGCCTACGACGTCCTCGAGGGTCGGTGAGCCCTGAGGACGGCGTCCTGGGCGCCGCGTTCGACGCCGTCGCCGCGCAGCGGCTGGCGGGGACCGACGCGCTGCTCGAGCACTCCTACCCCGGGGACACGGGGACCCGCCAGCCGGTGCACACGGTCTACGTGCCCGCCGACGCCTTCCACCCGGACCTGCCGCGGCAGTGGGGCCGGCGGGCGCTCGAGGCCGCCGGGGGGACGGGGGTCCGCGCGCTCGCGGCCGCCGTCGCCCCGGCCGGCCTGGACGAGGTGCTCGTGGACCGCGTGGCCGGGGCCGTCGAGCACAAGCTCGCCGCGGAGCCGATCGAGGACCTGCGCATCGACTTCGAGGACGGCTTCGGCGACCGCGGGGACGAGGAGGAGGACCAGTACGCCCGGCGGGTCTCCCGGGACCTGGCGCTGGCCGTGCGGGACGGGGCCGCGCCCCCGTTCGTGGGCATCCGCTTCAAGTGCTTCGAGGCGTCGACCCGCGCCCGGGGCCTGCGGACCCTGGACCTCTTCCTCACCACCCTGGTGCGCGAGGGCCGGCTCCGGGAGTCGGGCCACAGCGAGGACGGGCTGCCCCGCGGCCTCGTGCTCACCCTGCCCAAGGTGAGCACGCTCGAACAGGCGCAGGTGATGGTGGAGGCCTGCGGGCGCCTGGAGCAGGGCCTGGGGCTGCCGGACGGCCGGCTGCGCTTCGAGGTGCAGATGGAGACCGCGCCCATGCTCATGGGCCCCGACGGGCGGTCCGCGATCGGGCCCATCGTGCACGGGACCGGGGGACGGGTGGAGGCCCTGCACTACGGGACCTACGACTACTCCGACTCCCTGCAGATCGCCGCCGAGTACCAGTCCATGGAGCACCCGGCGGCCGATCACGCCAAGGCCGTCATGCAGGTGGCCGTGGCCGGCACCGGGGTGCGCCTGTCGGACGGGTCCACAAACGTCCTGCCGACCGGCGACGAGCAGCAGCGACGGGCCGCGTGGGCCCTGCACGCGCGGCTGGTCCGCCGCTCCCTGGAACGGGGCTTCTACCAGGGGTGGGACCTGCACCCCGCGCAGCTGCCCACCCGGTTCCTGGCGACGTACTTCTTCTACCGCCAGGGCTTCGACGCCGCGGCGCGCCGCCTCAGGAACTACGCTCACCGCGTCGAGTCGGAGATCATGGACGAACCCGCCACGGCCCGTGCACTGGCCCGGTTCGTCCACCGCGGTGTGCTCTGCGGGGCCGTGACGGAGGCCGAGCTGGAGGACGCGGCGGGGCTCGACGGACGGGCGCTGTTCGCCCTCGCCCACCCGAAGGCCGCCGCGGGCTCCGCGGCCTCGACGACCGGAGGTTCTCGCGCATGACCGAGCGCACGTACTACGCCCCGCACGGCGGGCACCCGCCGCAGACGGACCTGCTGACCGACCGCGCCATGTTCACGGAGGCCTACGCGGTGATCCCGCGCGGGACCATGCGGGACATCGTGACCAGTCGGCTCCCGCTCTGGGACGACACCCGGGTCTGGGTGCTCGCCCGGCCCCTGTCCGGCTTCGCCGAGACCTTCTCGCAGTACATCGTGGAGGTCGCCCCCGGCGGCGGCAGCGACCGCCCCGAGACGGAGTCCGGCGTCGAGGGCGTACTGTTCCTCATGGAGGGGACGCTCACCCTGACCGTCGACGGCGAGGAGCACCAGCTCGCTCCCGGCGGCTACGCCTTCCTCCCGCCGGAGTGCGAGTGGACCGTGCGCAGCACCGGCGGCGAGCCCGCACGCCTGCACTGGATCCGCAAGGCCTACGAGTACGTCCAGGGCATCGAGGTTCCGGAGCCGTTCGTCACCAACGAGCAGGAGGTCGAGCCGACCCCCATGCCGGGGACCGACGGCAAGTGGGCGACCACGCGCTTCGTGGACCCGGACGACGTCCGGCACGACATGCACGTGACGATCGTGACCTTCGAGCCGGGCGCGGTGATCCCCTTCGCCGAGACCCACGTCATGGAGCACGGCCTCTACGTGCTCGAGGGCAAGGCCGTCTACCGGCTCAACCAGGACTGGGTCGAGGTCGAGGCCGGAGACTTCATGTGGCTGCGCGCCTTCTGCCCCCAAGCCTGCTACGCCGGCGGCCCGGGCCGCTTCCGGTACCTGCTCTACAAGGACGTCAACCGGCAGATGAAGCTGCGCTGACACAGCGGCTCTCCGCCCCGCCCACCGACCGGACCCCGCGCCGCCCCTGCGAAGGCGGCACGGGGTCCGTCCTTGTCTGGGCCACGACCCGCGGGATTCATCCATTCCGGAACATGAAATTGTGAGGACCTCGATGTACTGCACCGTCAACTGCTCCATCCTGTTCACGGATCTGCCGCTGCTCCAGCGTCCCGCCGCGGCGAGGGCTGCGGGCTTCGACGCCGTCGAGTTCTGGTGGCCGTTCGAGACGTCCGTTCCCGCGGACCACGACGTGGACGCGTTCGTGCGCGCGATCGACGACGCCGGGGTGCAACTGTCCGGGCTCAACTTCCATGCCGGGAACATGCCGGGCGGGGACCGGGGTCTCGCGTCGTGGCCCGCCCGCTCCCAGGACTTCGTGGACAACCTCGACGTCGTGGCGGGGATCGGCGAGCGCACCGGCTGCCGTGCGTTCAACGCCCTGTACGGCAACCGCCAGGAGGGCGTGGACCCGGCGGCGCAGGACGAGCTGGGGGTCGAGAACCTCGCCCGCGCCGGACGGGTCGTGGCCCGCTTCGGCGGCACCGTGCTGCTCGAGCCGCTCTCGGGCGCCCCCGCCTATCCGCTGAGGACCGCCCAGGACGCCCTCGACATCATGGCGAAGGTCCAGGACGCCGGCGTCGACAACGTCCGGCTGCTGGCCGACTTCTACCACCTGGCCGTCAACGGGGACGACGTGGAGGCCGTCATCGAGGCCCACGCCGCCGAGTTCGGGCACATCCAGATCGCCGACGCCCCTGGCCGCCACGAGCCCGGCACCGGTGGGCTGCCCCTCCAGCGGTGGATCACCCGCAGCCGGGAGCTCGGCTACACCGGCCGGGTCGGTCTCGAGTACCAGGCCTCCCAGGAGGACCCGTTCGCCTGGCTCTCCCCCGTCACGACCGTCTGAGCCCACCACCGACAGCACCAGCACCACGAGGAGCGCATCATGACCACCGACGCCACCACGAACGCCACCACCGCGACCCGTACCGTCGCCGTCATCGGTCTCGGGATCATGGGCCTGCCCATGGCCCGGAACCTCGTCTCGGCCGGGCACGACGTCGTCGGCTTCAACCGGTCGCGGGACAAGGTCGAACGGCTCGTGGAGGCCGGCGGCCGGGGCTGCAGCAGCGTGGCGGAGGCCGTCGCGGACGCCGACGTCGTCCTCACCGTGGTCCCGGACTCCCCCGACGTCGAGGCCGTCGTGGAGGGCCCCGACGGCGTGTTCGAGATCGCCGCTCCGGGCACCGTGTGGATCGACGCCTCCACCATCCGCCCCGACGTCTCCGTGCGCCTGGCCGAGCAGGCGCGGGCCAAGGGCCTGCGGCCCCTCGACGCCCCCGTCTCCGGCGGGGAGCAGGGCGCGATCGACGCGGCGCTGTCCATCATGGTCGGTGGCGAGGAGGCCGACTTCGAGGCCGCCCGCCCGGTGCTGGAGGCTGTGGGGAAGACCCTGGTGCACGTGGGCCCGTCAGGGTCCGGCCAGACCCTGAAGGCCGCCAACCAGCTGATCGTGGCCGGCAACATCCAGCTCCTCGCCGAGGCCGTCGTCTTCCTCGAGTCCTACGGTGTGGACACCGGCGCCGCCCTGGAGGTCCTCGGCGGCGGCCTGGCCGGATCCAAGGTCCTGGACCAGAAGGGGCAGAAGATGCTGGACCGCGACTTCGCCCCGGGCTTCCGGCTCGAGCTGCACCACAAGGACATGGGCATCGTGACCGCAGCCGCCCGCGAGGCCGGTGTCACCGTCCCGCTGGGCGGGCTCGTCGCCCAGCTCGTCGCCGCCACGGTCGCTCGCGGCGACGGAGGGCTGGACCACTCCGGGCTCTTCAAGCTCGCCGAGGAGCTCTCCGGCCGCTGACCCCGCCGCACCCCACCGCGCTGTTCTCCGGCCCGTTCCCGGGTCCCGTTCCCGGGTCCCGTTCCCGGGTCCCGTTCCCAAGGAGTTCACCATGGCCAGAATGCGCACGGTCGACGCCGTCGTCACCATCCTCGAGAAGGAGGGCGCCACCGAAGCCTTCCCTTCGGCCTGCCCGGCGCCGCCATCAACCCGTTCTGCTCGGCGATGCGCGCCCACGGCGGCATCCGGCACACCCTCGCCCGGCACGTCGAGGGCGCCTCGCACCTGGCGGACGGCTACACCCGCGCCACCCCCGGCAACATCGGGATCTGCGTCGGCACGTCCGGCCCCGCCGGCACCGACATGATCACCGGCCTCTACGCCGCCTGGGCGGACTCCGTCCCGATCCTGTGCATCACCGGCCCGGCCCTGCTGGACCTGCCCCTGGACGTGCAGCTCACCGAGATCGAGTTCGACATGCACGCCTACGAGCCGATGCGCCCCGACCGTCCCGCGGCCCACCCGGGTCCAGGCCGAGAAGACCCTCGAGATGATGTTCGCCGCGCAGCGCCCGCTCATCGTGGCCGGCGGCGGGATCATCAGCGCGGACGCGTCCGAGAAGCTGGTGGAGCCGGCCGAGCTGCTCGACGTCCCCGTGATCCCCACGCTCACGGACTGGGGCGTCATCCCCGACGACCACCCCCTGATGGCGGGCATGGTGGGACTGCAGACCTCCCACCGCTACGGCAACGCGACGTTCCTGGAGTCCGACTTCGTGCTGGGCATCGGCAACCGGTGGGCCGACCGGCACACCGGCGGCCTGGACACCTACACCGCCGGCCGCAGGTTCGTGCACATCGACATCGAGCCCACCCGGATCGGGCGGGTGTTCTCCCCGGACCTCGGCATCGTCTCGGACGCCGGCCAGGCCGGCCCCCTGGGCTGGACCGGGCCCGCAGCCCTCGGCGTGGTGCGCGGCGAGCCGGGGCAGACCGTGGTGGCTCTCTCGGGGGACTACGACTTCCAGTTCATGGTGGAGGAGCTGGCCGTCGGCACCCAGTTCAACCTGCCCTGCCTCCACGTGGTCGTGAACAACTCCTACCTGGGCCTGGGCCTGGGCCTGGTCCGCCAGTCCCAGCGCGGGTTCAACATGGAGCAGAACGTGTCCCTGGCGTTCGAGAACATCAACTCGGCCGAGACAAAGGGTTATGGTGTGGACCACGTCAAGGTGGCCGAGGGGCTGGGCTGCAAGGCTGTGCGGGTGACCGACCCGGAGAAGCTGCAGGAGTCCTTCGCCGAGGCCCACCAGCTGCTCGAGCGCTACCAGGTCCCCGTGGTGGTGGAGGTCGTCCTGGAGAAGGTCACCAACATCTCCATGGGCACGGAGATCGACGGTGTGGTCGAGTTCGAAGAACTTTCCGCGCACACGGCGGACGCCCCGACCGCGATCGCCTCGCTCGACCGACCCGCCGGCCGCGTGCCGGCACCCGACCAGGACAGGAGGATCGACGTGCGCATCGTCGTCGCCCCGGACAAGTTCAAGGGCTCGCTCGAGGCCCCCGACGTGGCCGCGGCCCTCGAGGTCGGGTTCCGCTCGGTGGACCCCTCGATCGAGGTGCTCCGGCTGCCCGTGGCCGACGGCGGCGAGGGCACCCTCGAGGCCGCCCTCGGCGCCGGGTTCACCGCGTGGCCCGTCACGGTGACCGGTCCCGTGGGACAGCTGGTCGAGGCCGAGTTCGCCCTGCGGGACCGCACCGCGGTCGTGGAGATGGCCCTCGCCTCCGGGCTCGCGGCTCTGCCCGTGGACGAGCACGGGGAGCCCGTCCTCGACGCCGCCGGCGCGACCAGCCGCGGCACAGGCGAACTCGTCCGCGCCGCCCTCGACGCCGGGGCCGAGCGCGTGGTCCTCGGCGTCGGGGGCAGCGCCTGCACCGACGGCGGGGCCGGGCTGCTGCAGGCCCTGGGCGCCCGGCTGCTGGACGGAGAGGGCGAGGAGCTGGACCGGGGCGGGGCCGCCCTGGCCCGCCTGGACCGGGTGGACCTCGCCGGCCTCGACCCGCGGCTGGCCGGCACCGAGTTCGTCCTGGCCGCCGACGTCGACCACCCGTTGCTCGGCGAGCACGGGGCCGCGGCGGTGTTCGGCCCCCAGAAGGGTGCCGGACCCGAGCTGGTGCGCGAGCTCGACTCCGCCCTGACCGTCCTGCGGGACCGGCTGGCCGACGCCCTCGGCGAGACCGCCCGGCGCGCGGCCGACGCCCCCGGCGCCGGCGCGGCCGGGGGTGTCGGCTTCGCGGCGCTCGCCGTGCTCGGTGCCCGCCGCCGCCCCGGCGTCGAGGTGGTCCTGGAGTTCGTGGGCCTCGCGGACCGTCTCGCCGGCGCCGACCTCGTGGTCACCGGCGAGGGCAGCCTGGACGAGCAGTCCCTCGGCGGGAAGACCCCGCTGGGGGTGCTCGACACCGCCCGTTCCGCGGGCGTGCCCGCCGTGGCGGTGTGCGGGCGGACCACGCTGGAGTCGCACGTCCTGCGGGAGGCCGGGTTCCTGGAGACCTACGCGCTGACCGACCTGGAGCCGGACCCGCGTACGTGCATGCGGGAGGCCGGGCGGCTGCTCGAGCAAGTGGGCGCCCGGCTCGCCCGTGAGCTCCCCGGGCTGCTCGAGAGGGGGCGGCCTCCGCTCCCGGACACGGCGCCCGGTGCGAACACTGCCGACCCGAGGGAGCATCGATGACGCAGCGGCGCCCCGGGCAGGCCCACCGGCCGCAGACCGGCGGGGACGTCAACGACCCGGAGCGGATCCAGCGCCTCATCGCCCAGTACCGCCGGGAGCACGGCCTGCCCGAGGAGGCCGCGGACGCCCCCCGCACCGGTGCCGACCACCACGGGATCGACCTCGTGGTGCGCGGGATGAACGTCTCCTGCGGCACCGGGTTCCTCCCCCGGGAGATCGGTGTGCGGGACGGCCGGATCGTGGCGGTCGAGCCGCTCGGCGCCGGGCTGACGGGCCGCGAGGTCGTGGAGCTCGCCGACGACGAGACCTTGCTGCCCGGGCTGGTGGACACCCACGTGCACATCAACGAGCCCGGCCGCACCGAGTGGGAGGGCTTCGCCTCCGCGACCCGGGCCGCCGCCGCCGGAGGCGTCACCACGGTCCTGGACATGCCGCTCAACTCGATCCCGGCGACCGTGAACGTGCCGGCCCTCGAGTACAAGCGCCTCTTCGCCCAGGACAACGTCTTCGTGGACGTCGGCTTCTGGGGCGGGGCGATCCCCGGCAACACCCCCGACCTGCGCGGGCTGCACGACGACGGCGTCTTCGGCTTCAAGTGCTTCCTGCTGCACTCCGGGGTGGACGAGTTCCCGCACCTGGAGGCCGACGAGATGGAGGAGGACCTCGCGGAGATCAAGACCTTCGACTCCCTGATGATCGTGCACGCGGAGGACTCCCGGGCCATCGACCGGGCCCCGCAGCCGGAGGGGGACCTGTACCAGAACTTCCTGGCCTCCCGGCCGCGCGGGGCGGAGAACCTCGCGATCGCCGAGGTCATCGAGCGCACCCGCTGGACCGGAGCGCGGTCGCACATCCTGCACCTGTCCTCCTCGGACGCCCTGCCCATGCTGGCCACCGCCAAGCGGGACGGCCTGGACATCACGGTCGAGACCTGCCCGCACTACCTCACCCTGCTCGCCGAGGAGGTCCCCGACGGCGCCACCGCCTTCAAGTGCTGCCCGCCCGTGCGGGAGGCCGGCAACCGCGAGCTGCTGTGGGAGGGCCTGCTCGACGGGACCATCGACTTCATCGTCTCGGACCACTCCCCCTCGACCCTGGACCTGAAGGACCTGGACAACGGGGACTTCGGGGTGGCGTGGGGCGGGGTGTCCTCCCTGCAGCTGGGGCTCTCCCTGATCTGGACCGAGGCCCGCCGCCG
>NZ_JBISWK010000091.1:0-57991 GCF_044462205.1 Kocuria rhizosphaericola
CAGAAAGGACCTTTCCGTGGACAATCTTGCTGTGCTGAGCCTTTTGGCTCTGCTGCCCATCCTGCTGGTGGGCGTGCTTTTGGCCGGGTTCCGGTGGCCGGCCAAGTTCGCGATGCCGGTGGGGTATCTCACCGCGGTGGTGGTGGCGCTGGTGGTGTGGCGGATGAGCTTCACCGGGGTGCTGGCGGCGACCATCGAGGGCCTGGTCGTGGCCGTCACCTTGCTCTACATCGTCTTCGGGGCGCTGCTGCTGCTGTCGACCCTCACGGTGGGCGGGGCCATGGCCACGATCCGGGCCGGGTTCAACAACATCTCCGCCGACCGGCGGGTCCAGGCCATCATCATCGGCTGGCTCTTCGGGTCCTTCATCGAGGGCGCCTCGGGCTTCGGCACCCCGGCCGCGGTGGTCGCCCCGCTGCTGCTGGCCATGGGCTTCCCCGCGATGGCCGCCGTCATGGTCGGTCTCATCATCCAGAGCACCCCCGTGAGCTTCGGAGCGGTCGGCACCCCCATCCTGGTGGGCGTGACCAACGGCCTGGGCGGTGATCCCGCGGTCGCCGAGCGCGTCAGCGCCCTGGGCGTGACCATGCCCGAGTTCGTCAGCTCGATCGGTTTCTACACCGCGGCCATCCACGCCGTGGTGGGCATCCTCATCCCGCTGATCCTCGTGAGCATGCTCACCGGGTTCTTCGGCCCCGACCGCCGCTTCCGCGACGGACTGGCCGTGTGGCCCTTCGCGGTCTACGCCTCCCTGGCCATGACCGTTCCCTACGTGCTGGTGGCCCGTTTCCTCGGGCCCGAGTTCCCCGCGATGTTCGGCGGGCTCCTGGGCCTGGTGCTGGTGATGCTCACCTCCAGCAAGGGCTTCCTGATGCCCCAGGACACCTTCGACTTCGGCCCCCGCGCCGAGTGGCCCGCCCGCTGGATGGGCACCATCGAGCCGGCCCAGGCCACGGACGTGTCCACGCACATGAGCGTGGTCCGGGCCTGGGCCCCCTACGCCCTGATGGCCGGGCTGCTGGTGGCCACCCGGGTCATCGCCCCGCTGAAGGAGTTCCTGACCGGCCTGGCGATCCCGTTCGAGAACATCCTGGGCACCGAGATCACCACCACCGTGCAGCCGTTCTACCTGCCGGGGTTCCTCATGATCCTGGCCTCCCTCTTCGCCTACGCGCTGCACCGGATGAACTCCCGGGAGATCGCCCGCACGCTGAAGATCTCGGCCGGTCAGCTCGCCGGCACCGCCGCCGCGCTGCTCTTCGCCGTGCCGCTGGTGCGCGTGCTCATCCAGTCCGGCCCGGCCCTCAACGACTCGGGGCTCTCCAGCATGCCGGTCACCCTCGCCGAGGGGGCCGCGGCGATCTCGGGCAGCTCCTGGCCGCTGATCGCGCCCTGGATCGGGGCGCTGGGGGCCTTCGTGGCCGGGTCCAACACCGTGTCCAACCTGACGTTCTCCCAGTTCCAGTTCTCCACCGGTGCCGCGATCGGCCTGGAGCGCCCCGAGCTCGTGGTCGCCGCCCAGGCCGTCGGCGGGGCCGGTGGCAACCCGATCGCCATCCACAACATCGTGGCCGCCTCCGCCACCGTGGGACTGCTCGGACGCGAAGGAGACCTGCTGCGCAAGACCATCATCGTGACCACCTACTACTGCCTCGCCGGCGGCGCGGTCGCCTACCTCTTCATCCACGGCCTGGGCCTCAACCTGGGCACCATCATGCTGGTCCTGCTCATCACCGGACTCGCCCTCCTGGCCCACCGACTCTGGCGCACGGACACACCGACCCAGCAACGGGGCAACACCCGCTCCCGCGTCTGACGGCGGACGGGCACGCGTTCCTCCCTCATGGCCGGTGGCCGTGGGGGAGGAACGCGTCCCCGCGCCCGCGCGGGGTGATCCGTCAGCCGCCGCCGGTCGGCTCCGTCCCGGGGCGGAGATGGCGGGGCAGGAACCGGGTCTGGTCCTCGAGCACGCGGGACTGCACCGGATCCGCGTAGATCTCGAAGTGCCCCACCGGGTACGTCAGGAGCTCTCCCCGCGGCGCAGCCCGGGCGATCTCCGCGGCCCGCCGCGGATCCGTCTCGGTGTCCTGCTCGGCGACGCACACGAGCAGCGGCGCCTGCACCCGTTCGGCGGTGCCGGGACGGTACACCGGCGGGTGGAAGAACAGCCGGGGCGCGAACTCGTTGCGCCAGGTGGGGCCCGTCTCCACCGCCTGCGCGAGGTGGCGGTCGCTGTCCGGGCCGATGACCGCTCCCAGGTCCCCGGGGAGCGCGAACACGGGGATGCAGTGCGGGGGCAGGCCGCGCCGGCCCCGCAGTTCATCGCGGACCGCGGCGGCCACCAGCC
Source organism: Kocuria rhizosphaericola (assembly GCF_044462205.1). Taxonomy (NCBI): domain Bacteria; kingdom Bacillati; phylum Actinomycetota; class Actinomycetes; order Micrococcales; family Micrococcaceae; genus Kocuria; species Kocuria rhizosphaericola. The sequence goes on from NZ_JBISWK010000091.1 coordinate 2,348, forward strand.
GGACGGCGGCCCCCAGGAGCATCCCGAGCGGGATGTGCTCCTGCTGCTTCTCGGCCCGGAGCTCCTCGCGGGTGCTCCGGGAGCCCTTGCCGAACTCCGGCACCTGGAGGACCACGGCCCGGGTCCGCCGGTCCTCCGAGGCCAGGCGCAGGACGTGTCCACCGGACGACGAGCTGCCCCACAGTGCGATCCGGGCCGGGTCCACGCCGGGCAGGCCACGGGTCAGGCGCACGGCCGCCCGCCAGTCCTCGAGCTGCTCCTCGACGTCGACGATCTGCCGGGGTTCGCCGCCGCTGCGGCCGAAACGCCGTGTAGTCGAAGGTCAGCACGGCCAGGCCGTGCTCCGCGAAGCCGGTGGCGTGACGGGCCAGCTGGTCCTGGGTGCCCGTGAAGCCGTGAAGCCGTGACCCATGACCACGCAGGGCTGCGCGGCGTCGCCCTGCGGCGGGCGCCAGTGCCGCGGTACGCCCCTCCGGGCCGGCCGTGGCACCGGTCCCCGGGGAGACCTGGGGGCGTGCCCGCGCTCCGTGCAGCAGGCGAGGACGCCCCGACGTCCACGACGACCAGGTCCCGCGCCGACCGGTCCCTTCCCCCGCAGCCGTGAGGGTCCGTGCCCTGCCGGAACGCTCAGCACGCTCGAGCAGGGCACGGCCCCTCTGGCCGGACGGAACGCCGCCCCTACTCCTCCGCGGTGACGGTGGCGTCGGTGGCGTGGAGCCAGGGATCGCCCACGTGGTCCTCGAACAGGGCGTCCTCGAGGTCGACCCCGAGCTGCTCCTCTGCGGCGGCAACCTCGAAGCCCTCCTGGACCATGCCGACCACCTCGAGCGTCTGGCCCTCCTGGAGGTCGGGCACGTCGAGGTCGTGGACCACGAGCAGGGGGTCGAGGGTGAGGTCGTCGGGGTCGCCGACCGTCAGGGCCGAGGGGGAGACGACTTCCTCCACCTCGGCGGAGAGCGTGACGTCCTGGCCCTCGTAGACGGCCCGGTCGTCGTAGAACTGACGGTTGTAGGCGCCGCCGTACGGGGTCATGGGGGCCGCTCCCGTGTCCGGCGGAGGACTGGTCTCGGCGACCTCGCCCTCGGTGATGTCCTCCACCTCGGTGCCTGTCTCGGGCTCGTCGGCCCCGCAACCGGCGAGCGCGAGCCCGGCGGCGGCGAGCAGGCTCACGGCAGCCTTGCGGGTGCTGTGGTGTTCACGCGTGCTCATGATGTGCCTCCTGGTGTTGGCCATGGTCACCGGTTCGGCGCATCGGCGGTGAGACACCGGACCCGGCTGCGTGCACACTCACCGTAAGCAGGCTTTCTGCCCGCTCACAAGGCGTGACACCGGACTCTGCGAGTCTTCCACGGGCCTTCCGAGAGCACTCTGCGCAAGTCGTGACCGCCGCGTGATCCGTCGGCCGGCCAGCCGTCAGAGGCGCAGGTGCACGAGGCTCGGCCCCTTCACCGCGAGTGCCTCGACGACCTTCTCGGCGAGGTCGTCCTGGGTGGCCTCGAAGCCGACCGCGCCGAAGGCCTCCGCGAGCGCCGGCCAGTCCGGCTGCCGCAGGTCCACGGCGAGCGGGTCGATGTCCCGGTCGGTCATGTTCTGGCGGATCTCGCCGTAGCCGCCGTTGTCCACGCACACGATCGGGAGGTCCACGCCGAGCTCCACGGCGGTCATCAGCTCCTGGATCGAGAACATCAGGGCGCCGTCGCCCACGAGGCACAGCACGGGACGGTGCGGGGCGGCGAGCTTGGCCCCGATCGAGGCCGGCAGGCCGTAGCCGAGGGTCGCGTAGGTCCCCATGTAGAGCAGGGAGTGGGGGAGCTGGGCGCGGAAGAACGTGGTGGAGCCCAGATAGGTGACCTGGGAGGAGTCGCCGCCGATGATCGTGTCCTCCGGCACCACCGCCATGATGGTCTCGTTGAGGGCCGCGAGCTCGGGCGCGGTGCGGCGGCCCTCGTCGTCGAGCCGGGCGAAGATCTCGGCGAGGTCGCGCGGGGGGCGCGGCGCCAGCGGGCCGATCGCCTCGAGGAGCTGCGGGACCACGGCCGCGGAGTGGCCGGGCAGTTCGATGTCCGGGTCGAGGTTGCACAGCATCTGGTCGCGCATGATGTCCACGCGCACGACCGGGCCCCGGGGTGTGATGTCGCCGCCCCACAGCTCGGCCTCGCCCACCTTCGAGCCGATCACCAGCAGTGCGTCGGCGGAGCGCAGGAACTCGTGCGCGGTGGACAGGCGCAGGTCGGCGCCCAGCGCGAGGCGGTGCCGCTCGGGAATGGCGCCCTTGCCGTTGGTCGTGGTGATGACCGGCGCCTCCAGCAGCTCCGCGAGCTCGAGCAGCCGCCCTCCGGCGGCCAGCGAGCCACCGCCGGCCAGGATGACGGGTCGCTCGGCGGCGCGCAGCACCTCGGCGGCGCGGCGCACGTCGTCGACCGGGGCCGGTTGCGGAGCGCCGAGCGGGCGCGGCGCGACCTGCCGGTCGGTGTAGTCGAGCTCCGCCTCCAGCACGTCCAGCGGGATCTCGATGTGCACCGGGCGGGGGCGGGAGTGGGCGAAGTCCCGGAAGGCGTCGTGGACCATGGTCACGGCCTCGGCCCCGCTGGTCACCCGGCGGCTGTGGCCGACGATCGCGTCCACGGCCGCGGACGGGTTCTTCGTCTCGTGCAGCGAGCCGATGTCCCGGAAGTCGTGGCCCACGGGCCGTCCCGGGGACAGGATAATCATCGGGCGGGACTCGGCGTAGGCCGTGGCCGCGCCGGACAGGGAGTTGAGCAGGCCGGGCCCGGACGTGGTGATGACGACCCCGGGCAGCCCGGAGACCTGGCTCCACCCGTCCGCGCCGTACGCGGCGCCCTGCTCGTGGCGCGGGGTGACCGCCCGGATGCCCAGCTCCCGCAGGGGCCGGTAGAACTCGAGCGAGTGGGTCCCGGGGATGCCGAAGACGGTGTCGACGCCGTAGCCCCGGAGCGTCTCCAGCACGGCTCGGGCGGTGGTCCTGCGGGTGGTCATGAGCGGTCCTCCAGAAGTGGGATGCGTGGGGTGGGGTGAATGGGGCGGGTCGTGCGGCGGATCAGTCCTTGATGTAGAGCAGGCGCTTGTTGACGAACTCGTCCATGCCCAGCGGACCGAGCTCCCGGCCGTAGCCGGAGCGCTTGACCCCGCCGAAGGGCATCTCGGCGCCCTCGGCCTCGGCGGCGTTGACGGCGGCCATGCCGGCCTCAAGACCCTCGGCGACCCGGCGCGCCCGGTCGGGGTCCGTGCTGAAGACGGCCCCGCCCAGGCCGTAGGGGGTGTCGTTGGCGAGGGCGAGGGCCTCCTCGTCGTCGGCCGCCCGGTAGACCACGGCCACGGGGCCGAAGAGCTCCTCGTGGTGGGCGGCCATGTCCGGGGTGATCCCGGTGAGCACGGCCGGCTCCAGGTAGGCGCCCGGGCCCTCGAGCAGCCGCCCGCCGGCGTGCAGGGTCGCCCCGGCGTGCACGGCGTCCTGGATCTGGCGGGCCAGCCCCTCGGCCGCGGCCCGGGAGGACAGGGGCGCGAAGGTGCCGGGGGCGTCGGCGGCCGGGTCGCCCGGGGTCAGCGCCTCGGCCTGACGGGTCAGCTCGGCCACGAACTCGTCGTAGAGCTCCGCCATGACGATCATCCGCTTGTTGGAGTTGCACGCCTGGCCGGTGTTGCCCATCCGGGTGGCGAAGGCCGCCCGGGCCGACTCCTTGACGTCCTCGGTGTCGAGCACCACATAGGGGTCGGAGCCGCCGAGCTCCAGCACGACCTTCTTCAGGTTCCGTCCGGCGATCTCGGCGACCTTCGCCCCGGCCCGCTCGGACCCGGTGAGGGACACGCCCTGGACCCGGGGGTCGGCGATGATGTCGGCGACCTGGTCGTGGCTCGCGAAGACGTTGACGTAGACGCCGGCCGGCACCCCGGCGTCGGACAGGAGCTGCTGGATGGCCAGGGCGGCCTGGGGGCAGCTCTCGGCGTGCTTGAGCAGGATCGTGTTGCCCAGCACCAGGTTGGGGGCCACGAAGCGGGCCACCTGGTAGTAGGGGTAGTTCCACGGCATGATCCCCAGCAGCACCCCCACGGGCCGCTTCTGGATCACCGCCCGGCCTCCGCCGGAGGCCGTGATGGGCTGGTCGGCGGCCAGGGCGGGGCCCTGGCCGGCGAAGTAGCCGAAGATCTCGGCGCAGAACTCGACCTCCTCCCGTGCCTCGGTCAGCGGCTTGCCCATCTCCTCGGTGATGGTCGCGGCCAGCTCTTCGACCCGCTCGGCGAACAGCGCGCCGACGCGGGCGGCGACGGCCGCCCGCTCCTCGATCGGCCGGGACCGCCACTCGCGGAAGGCGGCGTCGGCGCCGGCGAGGGCCTCTTGGACCTCGGCGTCGGTGGCGGTGGGGTGCTCGGCCAGGACCCGGCCCGTGGCCGGGTCGACGGACCGGTAGGAGGACGGGGTGGTGGTGCGGGGATCAGCGGTCATGGCGGGGTCTCCTCGTCGGGGATCGGATGTCGTCAGCGGGGTCGTGGCGCGGGGGTGCGGATCGGCCGGGGGCGGGACTCACAGCTGCATCGCCACCGCCCGGACAGGGGAGCCGTCCAGGCCGCGCAGGCGCAGCGGCAGGGCGCTCAGCAGCGGGTCCGGCCAGGTGACGGCGTGCAGGTTGGTCAGGTTCTCGATGATCGCCCCGCCCGCTCCCAGGACCGCCGCGTGCACCGGCAGCTCGAGCGGGCCGGTCGAGGAGGCGTCCGGGGTGCGGTCCGGGTTGAGGGTGTCCACGCCGAGCACGCGCACGCCCGCGGACAGCAGGTGCTCGGCGATCTCCACGTGCAGCACCGGGTGCTCGAGGTAGCGCGGCGTGCCGAAGTGCCGGGACCAGTCGGTGCGGAACAGCACGATCGTGTCGGCGCGGACGTCCTCCAGCTGCGCGCGGACGTCGTCCCAGCGGATCACGTCGTGCTCCCGGAGCTCCGGCACGGGCACGACCCGGGCCGGCCCCACCAGACGGGAGAGGTCGAGCTCGTCCACGGGAGACCCCCCGTCCACGGTGTGCAGGGGAGCGTCCAGGTGCGTCCCGCTGTGCGTGCCCAGGTGCAGCTCGGCCACCTGGAAACCGTCCCGCGGGACGGACGCGGCGAGCCGGGAGTCCACGGGCGGATCCCCGGGGAACACCTGCATGCCGGCCTCCACGGGGTGGCTCAGGTCAACGAGGAGCATCGGCGGTCTCCTCCGGTCGGCCGGTCTCGCCCACCGCGGCGGCCCTGTCGCTCCGGTCCGGCGCGGTGACCTCGTCCGCCGCGGCGGAGAGGTGGCGCTGCACCGGGCGGTCCGCCACGATGCTCCCGGCCGCCACGGCCCAGACCAGGTAGAGCAGCGCGGAGACGACGAACGTGGGGATCGTGGCGCCCACCGGGCTCGGCAGCACGTAGGTGAGCACGAGGGAGGTGGCCGCGCCGACGACCCAGACCACCACGGCGGCGGGGTGGACCCCGCTCCGGTACCAGTAGCGGCCACCGCGTCCTCGCAGGATGTCCGCGGCGTAGGCGCCGCGCTTGACCACGTAGTAGTCCACCAGCATGATCGCGAAGACGGGGATGAACAGCGAGCCGATCAGGACCAGGAAGCCGGTGAACTGGTCCAGCAGGCCCAGCCAGGTGGACCCGAGGATCGACACGGCTCCCAGCACCAGCGCCGTGGGCAGGAACCGCACCCGGCGCGAGGGCGTGAGGTTCACCACCGAGGAGACCATGCCGTAGACGACCATGGTGTTGGTGGCCATGACCGACAGGAAGATCACCACCGCCAGGGGCGCGCCGAAGGCGGCGACGAGCACCGTCGGGTCGAATCCGACCGCCTCCCCGCCTTCCAGCACCACGTAGGCGATCGCGGTCGCCCCGAGGCTCATGGCCGCGACCGTGGACAAAACGTACCCCGTGCCGGAGCCGATCACGCCCGCGGACTGCGACCGGGCGAGGCGGTTGAACTCCGCGGAGAGCACCGTCCAGGAGATGGCCGTGGCGATGACGACGTCGAGGACCGTGATGGAGGACCAGCCCGCCCCGGCGTCCACGGGCAGGGCGGCGAAGTCGGCCGGCGGGTAGGAGGTGAACGCCACGGTGAAGACCCAGGCCATGATCCCCAGGATCACCACCGCCAGCCACGGCTCGACCCGGGCGATGCCCTCGTGGCCGAAGACGGCCAGGGTCACGACCAGAGTCTGGCAGAGCACGGAGAACAGCACCGGGTTGGAGTAGCCGGTCGCCTGCTCCACCAGGAAGTTCACGGTGACACCGGCGAGCATGGCCTGCACCCAGCTCCAGCCCATGAGGATGACCACGTTCGCGGCCACCGGGAGGAAGGAGCCGCGCAGCCCGAAGGAGCCCTTGGTCAGGGACATGGTGGGGAGACCGGTGCGCGTGCCCATGTTCCCCACGAGCACCAGCACCGTCCCGCCGATCAGCGTGCCCAGGACGATCATGCCCAGGGCCGTGGGCCAGGACACCCCGGGCACGAACAGCGTCCCCGTCAGCAGGGTGGTCACCACGAGGTTCGCCGCGAGCCAGATCATCCCGATCCGGCCGGCCCCCAGCGTGCCCCGCAGCGGGCCGTAGCCCTCGGAGTTCTCGTCCAGGTGGTCCGAGAGCCGGGACCAGGGGGACCTGTGCCCGTCGGTGGTGCGGTTCGTTGTGCTCATGCGCTTGCCTCACTGGTGGGCGGGACGGGAGAAAGGTGTTCGTGGACGGCGGTGACGGAACCGTCCGCGGTCCGGTGGAAGACGATGGTCTCGCGCTCGGTCGTGGTCTCGGCCACGCCGTCGGTCTCCGTGGTGGTGCGGACGTCGTGGACGAACACCGCGGCTTCCCCGCACAGGTGCACGACGGCGTCGGTGCTCTCGCAGGAGAGCACGCGCCAGCCCTCCGCGAGCCATCCCCGCCAGAGCCGCTCGTAGCTGTCGCGGTCCGCCAGGCGGTCCGGCTCGCTGTGGAAGACGAAGTCGGCATCCGGGGAGAAGGCGTCGAAATAAGCCTGCGTGTCGGTGGCGGCGAACGCCGCGACCAGGGCGGTGGCGGCCCGTTCCACCTCCTCGCGACTCAGGGGAGCGGATATCCCCTGTGGTGCGGCGTCCGCTCCGCGGGTGCCGGTCGCCCCGTTCACGGGCGGGCCTCCGTGCGGTCGGCGGCGACCGAGCCGGAGCCCGTGAGGCGTTCGTTCCAGTGCTGCAGCACGCCCTCGTGCGTGGGCCGGGACAGCAGGGAGACCACCACGTAGACCAGCGCCGAGCTCGCCAGGCCCAGGTAGATGGGGGCGTTGGCCAGCACGCCGAAGAACACCATGGAGGCCAGGACGACCACCGAGCCGACGAGCATCGACAGCGCCGCGCCGAGGCCGGTGCCCCGCTTCCACACGAGACCCCCGAGGATCGCGACGAGCAGGCCGCCGACCAGGATGTCGTAGGCGATGGTCAGGGCGGTGACGGTGTCCGAGATGAAGACCGAGATCGCGGTGATCACCACGCCGAAGACGAGCATGTAGAGCCGGTCGGTGCGCAGCTCCGCGGCTTCGTCCGCGGCGGTCGCCTCCTGCCCGGCCGGAGCGGTGCTGCGGCCGAACAGGGCTTTCAGGGCGGGGACGACGTCCACCCTCGCCACGGTGGCCGAGGCGATGAGCGCGCCCGAGGCCGTGGACATCATGGCGGCGACACCGGCGGCGAGCACGATCCCGCCGAGCCCGGCCGGGACGTACTGTTGCGCCATCGTGGCGAACGCGTCGTCGGGGGAGGCGAGGTTCGGGGCCACGGCCGCGGCGGTCATGCCGATGACGGCGCCGGCCACGCCGTAGAGTGCCACGTAGGCGGCGGAGCCGAGCCCGCCCCAGCGGGCGACCTGCGGGGAGCGGGCGGTGAACACGCGCTGCCAGATGTCCTGGCCGATGAGCATGCCGAAGCCGTAGACGACGAACATGGTGATGATCGCCTGCGTGCCCATGCCGCCCCAGGTGAAGAACGTGGCGTCCAGCCGCTCCTCGAGCCCGCTCCAGCCGCCCGCGGCGGAGAGGGAGAACGGCAGCAGGATCAGGAACAGTCCGATCGTCATGAACACGAACTGCATCATGTCGGTGAGCGTGATCGACCACATCCCGCCGAGCACCGAGTACCCCACCACCACCACGCCGCCGAGCAGGATCGCCCAGGTCCGGTCGATCGGGAACAGCACCGAGAAGATCGCCGCGTAGGCCGACGTCGACGTCACCGACAGCATCACGGTGTAGGCCAGCATCACGAACGACGACGCCTTGGCCCCGCCGTGCTCGCCGTAGCGCAGCTGCAGCATCTGGGACACGGTGAACACCTTGAGGGACTGGATGCGGCCCGCGAAGAACAGGCTCAGCGCGGCCAGGCCCGTGGCGATCGCCACGACCAGCCACATCCCGGAGATGCCGTAGGTGTAGCCGAGGCCCACCCCGCCCACGGTGGAGGCACCGCCGAGGACCACGGCGGCCATCGTCCCGGTGTAGAAGCCCGGACCCAGGCGGCGTCCGGCCACCCGGTAGTCCTCGGCGTTGTGCGCCCGGCGGCTGGCCCAGAGCCCGACCGCCACCATGGCGACCAGGTAGAGCACGATGATCAGCACGTTCATGGTGGTCACTTCTTCCTCGGAGCGCGGGCGCCCACGGGATCGACGGAGTGTTTCCTCGAGACTAAGTTGCTCAGTAAGAAACAAAAGTTGTCCCACATAGTATGATGCAGATCATGTTTTGGGAACCGGTCCGGCTCATGCCGGGCCGGTGAACCTGTCCAGGAGGAGAAGGCGTCGTGAAAGCACTGCCCATCGAGAGCTCGGGTCACTCCGCCGCCGTGGGGTCGCGGCTGCGCAACCACCGGCGGCGCAGCCACATGACCATCGACCAGCTCGCCTCCGCCGCCGGTCTCACCAAGGGCTTCGTCAGCCGGGTCGAGCGGGACATCACCTCCCCGTCCGTGGACTCGCTGGTGCGGATGTGCCAGGTGCTGCGGATCGACATGGGCGAGCTCTTCACCGGCCCCGCCGACGTGGAAGTGGTCCGGCTCGAGGACGCCCCACACATCGACCTCGGCGGTGAGGGGATCGAGGAGCAGCTCGTCACGCCGACGGCCCAGCGCACGGTGCAGGTCATCCGGGCCCGCGTGGCCGCCGGCGGCCGGGGCGAGGACACGATGTACAGCATGGACTGCGAGACCGAGGTGCTGCACCTGATCAGCGGCCGGTTCCGGCTCCACGTCCCGGACCGCACCTACGACCTCGAAGCCGGGGACACCGTGACGTTCCCCGGTTCCGAGCCGCACACCTGGGAGAACCCCGGCGCGGAAGACGCCGTGCTGCTGTGGATCCTCGGCTCCTGAGCGCCCCGCCCCGTCCCCACCACCCCCGTCAGCACGCACGTCAGCACCCACGTCAGCACCCACCGAGAGGACCGCACACCATGAACCCCGAACGCATCACCGGCACTGCCCCGGACGGCACCCCCGTCGTCGGACCCGTCGACGCCGCCAGGACCCCTCGCTGGGCCGGGCTGGGCACGTTCGCCCGCCTGCCGCGCACGGACGAGGTCGAGCACACGGACATCGCGGTGGTGGGGGTGCCGTTCGACTCCGGCGTCTCCTACCGGCCGGGCGCCCGGTTCGGGGCCAACCACGTCCGGGAGTCCTCGCGCCTGCTGCGCCCCTACAACCCCGCGCAGAACGTCTCGCCGTTCGCCGGGGCGCAGGTCGCCGACGCCGGGGACATCGTGGCCAACCCCTTCGACATCCCCGAGGCGATCGCCTCCATCGAGGCCCAGGCCAAGGAGCTCATGGGGGAGGACACCCGGCTCGTGGCGATCGGCGGCGACCACACCATCGCCCTGCCGCTGCTGCGCGCCGCCCACGCGCGCCACGGCCGGGTCGCGCTGCTGCACTTCGACGCCCACCTGGACACCTGGGACACCTACTTCGGCGCCGAGTACACCCACGGCACCCCCTTCCGCCGCGCGTTCGAGGAGGGCCTGCTCGACACGGACGCCGTGTGCCACGTCGGCACCCGCGGGCCGCTCTACGGCACCGAGGACCTCGACGACGACGCCCGCTTCGGCTTCGGCATCGTCTCCTCCGCCGACGTCATGCGGCTGGGGGTGGACGCCGTCGTCGCGCACCTGCGGGAGCGCGTCGGCGACCGCCCGCTCTACGTGTCCCTGGACATCGACGTCCTGGACCCGGCCCACGCCCCCGGCACCGGCACCCCGGAGGCCGGCGGGATGACCAGCCGGGAGGTGCTCGAGATCCTGCGCGGGCTGCGGGGGACGCACGTGGTCGGCTGCGACGTCGTCGAGGTGGCCCCGGCCTACGACCACGCCGAGATCACCGGGGTGGCCGCCGCGCACGTGGCCTACGAGCTCATCAGCCTCCTCGCCCTGGGCCCCGGCGCAGCGCCGGGCGGACCCGCCTACGGTCTGGCCGGGCACGTCTACGGGGACGCCGTCCCGGACCCGGCGCAGGACCCGGCGCAGGACGCCTCGGGCACTCCGGGGGAGGAGCGGTGACCGGGGGCGCGGCCGTGACCCCCCGGCCCGATCACACCTCGCTCTTCGCCCACCGCTCGGAGGAGTTCCGGCCCTCCCCGGTCCGCGCCGTGTTCGAGATCGCGATGCGCCCCGGGATCATCTCCCTGGCCGGCGGCAACCCGGACATGAGCGTGCTCCCGCACGACGTCGTGGCCGCGATGGCGGCACGGATCCTGACCGAGCGCGGGCCCGAGGTCCTCCAGTACGGCTCCGGGGCGGGGATCGAGCGCCTGCCGGGGCTCGTCGTCGAGCTCATGCGCCTGCAGGGCGCGGAGACCACGCCCGACACGATCCAGATCACCGCCGGGTCCCAGGCGGGTCTCGACCTCGTGACCAAGCTGTTCTGCGACCCGGGCGACGTAGTCGTGGCCGAGGGCCCCACCTACGTGGGAGCCCTCGGCGTGTTCGGCAGCTACGAGGTCGAGGTCGCGCACGTGGACGTCGACGACGACGGGCTGGACCCCGAGGCGGTCGCCGAGCGGATCGACGGGCTGCGGGCCGCCGGCCGGCGGGTGAAGTTCGTCTACACCGTGCCGAACTTCTCCAACCCCACGGGCGTGACGACCACCGAGGAACGGCGCCGCCGGCTCGTGGAGGTCTGCGCCGAGCGCGGCGTGCTCATCCTCGAGGACGACCCGTACGCGCTGCTCGGCTTCGACCGCGCCCACCGGCTCCCGTCCCTGTACTCGCTGGACCCCGGCACCGTGATCCACCTGGGCAGCTTCTCCAAGATCTTCTCGCCCGGGCTGCGGGTGGGGTGGATCGCGGCGGTGCCGGCGGTGCGGGCCCGGTTGCAGATCGCGGCCGAGGCCGTGACCATCCACCCGTCCGTGCTCGGCCAGGAGCTCGCCGCCGAGTACGTGGCCGGCGAGCACTGGCGGCCCGCTCTGGACCGGGCGGTCGAGCTCTACCGCTCCCGCTGCGCCGCCATGATGGCCGCCCTCGAGCAGTTCATGCCCGAGGGGGTGCGCTGGACGCGCCCGGCCGGCGGCTTCTTCACGTGGCTGGACCTCGACCCGGGCCTCGACCACGGGGACCTCCTGGGCCGGGCCATCGGGCACGGCGTGGTGCTCGTGCCCGGTGGCGCCTGCTACGCGGACGGCCGCGCCTCCACGAGCCTGCGCCTGGCCTACTCCGCGGCCTCGGAGGAGGACATCACCGAGGGGGTCCGGCGCGTGGGGGTCATGCTCCGCGACTGAGCGGCTGAGCGGCTGAGCGACTGGGCGACTGGGCGACTGAACGGTTGAGCGGCTGGGCCGCGGGCGTGCCGCCGCCGTTGCGGCCGGCCCCGGGGACGGTGCGGAGCATTCGGTCCTGCACCGCTCCGGTGCTGTTGCGGTGTCCTCGGGAGGGGCGATACTGGCCGCATGAGCGAGGACAGGACCGGCCGGGCCGGGAGACTGTGGTCCAGCGCCCGCGGGAACGGGCCGCACTTCGTCCTGCTGCACCCCGGTGGCACGGACTCCCGGGCCCTGGGTCCGCTGGTGGCGGAACTGACCGACCGGTACCGGGTGATCACCCCCGACCAGCGCGGGCACGGCCGCACCCCCGACCGGGAGGGCCCGCTCTCCTACGCGGCGATGGCCGAGGACACGATCGCCTTCCTCGACGCCGAGGCCGAGGCGCCGGTGCACCTGCTGGGCTACAGCGACGGGGCGGTCATCGCCCTGACCGTGGCCGTGCGACGGCCGGACCTCGTCCGGGACCTGGTGGTCGCGGCCGGTGTGCACCACCACGACGGGTGGGAGCCCGGGGTCCTGGAGGGCGAGGCGGAGGTGCCGGTCTTCATGGTCGACGCCTACGCGGAGGTCTCCCCCGACGGGCGCGAGCACTACGGCCAGGTGGTGGAGAAGCTGCGGCAGATGCACGCGGGAGAACCGGCCTTCACGGACACGGACCTGGCCGGCCTCGACCTTCCCGTCCTCGTGCTCGTCGGCGACGACGACGAGGTGCGGCTCGAGCACGCCGTGGCCATGTACCGCGCCCTGCCGCGCGGGGAGCTGGCCGTGGTCCCGCACGCCTCCCACGGAGTGCTGGTCGAGAAGCCGCAGCTGTGCGCGCGGTTGATCACCGACTTCCACGCAGCCGACAAGCCGGCCACCTTCGCCCCGAGACGGCGTCGGCCCGGACGCTGACCTGGCGGTCCTGGCGGGAGCGGCAGAATGGGGCGGGGCGGCCGGAGCGGGCCGCCGGCACATCCGTGGCGGAAGCCGGGTCCGGCCTGATCATGACGAATCTCACCGGCTGAGTGGACCTCGGACTGAGGTTAGCCTAACCTCTCCTCCGGGGGATTTCCCCGTCATTCACATGTCGTCGGTGGGCGCTCCGCCCAGGGACGACGATCTTAGGTGGTTCTGTGCGCGCTGTGCTCCGGGCATCGGCATCGATGGGTGTCGTCGCCGTTCTCACGTTGTCAGGTTGTGGCTTCAGCGGTGGGGACGGAGGGAGCGAGCAGGCGGCGGACCTCGACCAGCGAATCGTGGTGGACAACTTCCGCGCTCCGGTGGCCGACTGGGCCCTGGAGAGCGACGCCGCCTACATCCTGTCGCTGTCCGGGTGCCTGGAGACCCTGACCCGTTACGACGAGGCCCAGGGCGAGATCGTTCCGGCACTGGCCACGGAGTGGAGCCAGGTCTCGCCCAGGGAGTGGGACTTCACCCTCCGGGACGGCGTGCAGTTCCAGGACGGCACCCAGCTCACCGCCGACGCGGTGGTGACCTCGTTGCGGAACGTCCTGGACGCGGAGGTCCCGGCCCGAGCCTTCAGCCCGGACGTCGTCAGCGGCGTCGAGGCCGTCGACGAGCGCACGGTGCGGGTCACCACACCGGCCGAGAGCCCCCTGGTCCCGTACCGCCTGGCCAGCGTCAACACCGGAGTGCTGGCCGCTGCCGCCTTCGAGGGCGAGACGGTGGACCCGTTCGGGCACTGCACCGGGCCGTTCACCCCCGTCTCGGAGCAGCCGGAGCAGTCCCTGACCCTGGACCGGAACGAGAACTACTGGGGCGGTCCGGTGCAGCTCGCCGGGGCCGAGGTGCGGTTCATCACGGACGGGGCGACGCGTGCGACGCAGGTCCAGACCGGCGAGGCCGACGTCTCCCTGTCCGTTCCCGTCGCCAACCTGTCCGCGCTGGAGGCCGACCCCGACGTCGAGGTCCTCGAGGCGGAGTCCCCGCGGACCGCGACGCTGTACATGAACAACAGCAGGGCGCCCTTCGACGACGTCGACTTCCGCAGGGCCGTCCGCTCGGCGCTGGATCTGGACGCCCTGGCCGGCAGCGTCTACGAGGGCGCGGCCCTGCCGGGCACCGGACCCTTCGCCTCGTCCGAGCCCTGGGCCGTCGAGGGGGCCGGGACACCGCAGCAGGACGTGGCGGCGGCGAAGGAGCTGCTGGCCGCCGCCGGCTACACCGCCGAGCGGCCGCTGGAGATCGTCGCGATCGTGGAGCGGGCGGAGTTCGCCGACGTGGCGACCGTCATCCAGGAGAACCTGAAGAGCGTCGGCGTCCCTGTCACCATCACGACCAAGGAGTATGCCGCGGTGGAGCCGGACCTTCTGTCCGGGGACTACGACATGGTGCTCAGCCAGCGCAACCGCCTGATCGACATCGCCGACCCGATCGGGTTCCTCACCGCCGACTACACCTGCGAGGGCAGCTACAACCTCAGCCACTTCTGCGACGAGGAGTACGACGCCCTCATCGCCCGGGCGGCCGAGACCGCCGACGCCGAGCAGCGCTACCAGCTGTACGCCCAGGCGGGACAGATCCTCGAGGAACAGGCCGTGAACGTCTGGCTGGTCAACGAGCAGGCCATCGACGCGGTCCGCACCGACCTGCAGAACTACGTGCAGGATCCGCTCTCGCGGTACGTGCTGCGCGCAGAGACGGCGAAGTCCGGCTCGTGAGCACGACCGGCCACCGCAGAACCCCCGGAGCACGAGGGCGTCGGTGACGGCGTTCCTGGCCAGGAGGACGGCGACCCTGGGGGTCACCGTCCTGCTGGCATCCTTCGTGGTCTTCCTCATCCCCTACGTCACCCCGGGGGATCCGGTGCGCAAGATCATCCGGTCGCGGGTGGCGGGGGAGGTGATCGACGACGCCGCCGCCCAGGGGCTGGCCCTCGAGCTGGGACTCCAGGATCCTCTGGCGGTGCAGTACCTGCGATGGCTCGGCAGGCTCGCCGGCGGCGACATGGGCCTGTCCTACGCCAGCCGGACACCGGTGATCGAGCAGGTGCTGCCCGCCCTGTGGATCACACTGAGCCTGGTGGTCATGGCCCTCGGGGTGGCGGCCACGGTGTCCGTGGTGCTGGGGGTCGCCGCCGCCCTGCAGGAGGGACGCCCGGCCGACCGGGCGATCACCACGGTCACCCAGGCCTTCATCGCGATGCCCGAGTACTGGCTGGCCCCGATGCTCGTGCTGGTCTTCGCGCTGCAGCTGTCCCTGCTGCCCTCTGCCGGGTGGGCGGGCCCTGCATCTGCGGTGCTGCCGGTGTCGGTGCTGGCCCTGCGCCCGATCAGCTACTTCACCTCGGCGGTGCGTGAGGGAGTGCTCGAGGCGCTGAGCGCCGAGCACGTCGTCGCCGCCCGGGCCCGGGGACTCAGCTACCGGCAGGCCGTGTGGAGCCACGTGATCCCCAACGGTCTGCTGCCCTTGACCACCCTGGTGGCCGTCTGGTTCGCCGGGTTGCTGGGCGGGTCCGTCATCGTGGAGGTCGTCTTCGCGATCCCGGGCATGGGGAGACTGTTGTTCGACGCCGTCCTCAACAGCGACATCCCTCTGGCCCAGGGCGGCGTGGTGATGGTCGTGGGGTCGGCAGTCGCGCTGACGACCGCGGCGGACCTGGTGCACGGACTGCTCAACCCCCGGTTCAGGGGGCACCTTGGGTAAGCGGCCCGTGCTCGTCTGGGCGGCGGCGGCGGTCCTGGCCCTGATCGTGCTGTCCGTGGCCGTCTCGCCGTGGATCGCACCGTATCCGCCCGCCGATCAGGACCTCGGTGCCCGGCTCGCCCAGCCCGGCCCGGCCCACTGGCTGGGTACCGACCACCTGGGCCGGGACACCTTGAGCCGGCTGCTCGACGGCGGCCGGTTCTCACTGGTGACCGCCGCCGTGGCCACCGTGCTGACCGCCGCGATCGGCACGGGGATCGGCGTGGTCAGTGCCCGCCGGCGGGGGTGGATCGACGAGCTCCTCACGCGGGCCAACGACGTCCTGCTGGCGCTGCCGGAGATGGTGGTGGCCCTGTTCCTGGTCGCCGTGCTGGGGCCCGGCCACCTGTCCTTGCTGCTGGCCCTGACCGTGACCGGCTGGACACCCTTCGCCCGGTTGGCCCGAGCACTGGCATACGACGTCTCGGCCCGCGGCTTCGTCGAGGCCGCCCGCGTGCTGGGGTGCTCGCCGTCCTTCGTCGTTCTCCGGCACATCCTGCCGCACCTGGCTGGACCGCTGCTCGGGCAGGCCGCGCTGCGGTTCGGCCAGTTCCTGATCACCGTCGGTGCCCTGTCCTACTTGGGGCTGGGGGTGCAGCCACCGCAGTCGGACTGGGGGTCGATGCTGGCTGCGGCCCAGCCGTACGCCGCCAGGGCACCGATGACGATCCTGGCCCCGGGCCTGGTGGTCTTCACCGTTGCGCTGTGCGTGACCCTGATCGGCCAACGACTGGCGCACATGAGCAGCACCCGCATGCTGCTGCCGGCATCGTCACGGATGGAGCGGGATGTCTGAGCACCTGGTCGTCGAGGACCTGCACCTCAGCCACCGGCCGGCCGCGACCGCGCGCCGTCCCGGAGCCGCGGACAGCGCCGGTGGCCGCCCGATCCTGTCCGGCATCGACCTCACCGTGGCTCCGGGCGAGTTCGTGGCGCTGGTGGGCGCCTCCGGGTCGGGCAAGACCCTGACGGCCATGTCCGTCATGGGGCTGCTGCCCTCGCAGGTGCACCGCGACGCAGGGACGATCCGGCTGGGCGGGACGGACCTCACCCGGGCCGGCGAGGCGGAGCTGGCCCGCGTGCGCGGCGGTCGGATCGGCATGCTCTACCAACAGCCCAAGCGGATGTTCAACCCGCGCCGGACCATCAGCAGCCACCTGAGGGAACCACTGAGGCTCCACGCCGGGCTCCGCGGCACGCGGGCCCGTGCACGGACGCTGGAACTGCTGGCCGAAGTGGGGTTCGAGGACCCCCAGTGGTGCGCCCGGGCACATCCCCACCAGCTCTCAGGTGGCATGGCCCAACGGGCCATGGTGGCCCTGGCCCTGGCCGGCCGCCCCGGACTGCTCCTGGCCGACGAGCCGACGTCAGCCCTGGACACGGTGCTCGAGCGTCAGATCCTGGAGCTGATCGACCGCGAACGGCGCGAGCGGGGACTGGGGGTCCTCTACATCACCCACAACATGGCCACGGTGTCCGCCTACGCCGACCGGGTCGTGGTGATGGACGCCGGACGCGTGCAGGAATCCGGGCCGGCCGGCACCGTGCTCGGCGATCCGCAGCGCACGTGCACGCAGGCCCTGCTGGAGGCATCGGCCCTCACCCCCACCGGAACACCGCCCCCCACCGGCGGGGCGCGCCCGGTCGTGGTGCTGGACGACCTCACCAAGCGATTCCGGCCGAACCGGCGTGCGGCCCCTCCTGCCGTGGACCAGGTGTCCCTCGATCTGCGAGAAGGCGAGATCCTCGGCGTGCTGGGGCAGTCGGGCTCCGGGAAGAGCACCCTGGCACGGCTCATCGTCGGACTCGAGACCCCGGACGGCGGTCGCATCACCACCGCCCTCGGCGCCGACGGCGGTGGCACCGGTGCGGCGGCCTCGCACGTCCAGCTCGTCTTCCAGGACCCGCACGATTCCTTCGATCCCCGCATGCGATTGCGCACCAGCCTGGAGGCCCCTCTGCTGCGGCACCGGTACGGTGCGCCCGAGCAACGGCGTGAACGCATCCACGGGGTCGTGCGGGAGGTGGGACTGGAGCCCGGGGTGCTGGACAGATATCCCGGCCAGTGCTCCGGAGGCCAGTTGCAGCGGCTCACCATTGCCCGAGCACTTCTGCTGGAACCGGAGGTCCTCATCTGCGACGAGGCAACGTCGGCCCTGGACGCCGTGACCCAGCGCACCGTCCTGGACCTGTTGCTGCGCCTGCACCGTGACCGACGCCTGTCCCTGGTGATGATCTCCCATGACCTGAGCGTCGTCCGCTACATGAGCCACCGGGTCGCCGTGCTCTTCCGGGGCCGCCTGGTCGAGCTTGCGGAGACCTCAGAACTCTTCACCCGCCCACGCCACGAGCACAGCAAGCAGCTGGTAGCAGCGGCACTGCCCCAGGTGTGCGCCATCCTGGACACTCGCCGCCCGTCCGAGGAGCACCTCGATGCCGTTCCGTGACCACCGGCCCGAGACGCGCACCCTGCTGAGTGCTCAACTGGTGTTCAACATCGGCTTCTACGCCGTCGTGCCTTTCCTGGCCGGAGCCATGGCCACCGAGTACGGCCTGGGCGCCGCAGCCATCGGACTGGTGCTGGGAGCCCGGACCTTCAGTCAGCAGGGCATGTTCCTGCTCGGCGGGATGCTGGCCGACCGGTGGGGCGCCCGCCGGGCCATCCTCACCGGGTGCCTGGTGCGCATCGTCGGCTACGCCACGCTGGCCGCGGCGTCCGACTTCGCCCTGTTCTTCCTCGGCGCGGTGCTCACCGGCGCGGGAGGCGCCCTGTTCTCACCCGCCCTGGAGTCCCGGCTCTCCCACGCCGATCAGCCGGCCGGGACCGAGGATCCGTCCGGCGCGTCGAGAAGCCGGCGATCGGTGTTCGTGTGGCTGGCGATCACCGGAGAGATCGGCGCCGTCCTGGGTCCGGTGGTGGGATCGGTCCTCCTGGGGTGGGGATTCGACGCGGCCCTGGCCGCGGGGATCGGGGTGTTCGCGGCAGTGACGGTCCTGCTCTGGTATCTGCTCCCGGCCGAACCGGTCCCCCTGCCGTCGGACCGGGAAGCCGAGGTGCCCGCCCCGGCACCCTCTGCGGCCGCCCCCCGGTGGGCCTTCCTGCGCGACCGGCGCTTCGTGCTGTTCTGTGCCCTGGCCGGTATGAACATGCTGGCCTACAACCAGCTCTACTTCGCCGTGCCCGTCGAGCTGAGCCGACGAGGCCTCGACGGCGCCCGGCTCGCCGCGCTGTTCCTGCTGGCGTCGGGTCTGACCCTGCTGCTGCAGCTGCCTGTCTCCGCCGCCGGTCGGCGCATGGGCCCTGGCCGCGCCCTGGCGGTCGGCTTCGTGCTGGAGGCCGGCGCTTTCGCCCTGGCCGCCCTGACCGCGATGCACCCCGGGGCCGCTGCCGGCTCGATGGCGCCGCTGGCGGGCACCGTCACCGTCCTGATCCTGGGCCACATGCTCCTGACCCCCACGATCCTGTCCCTGATCCCGCGGTTCGTGCCCGATCGAGGGTCCACCTCGGGGCGGGGCGCCTACTACGGGCTGGCCGCCACCTGCGGCGGCATCGCCGTGCTGGCCGGAAACGCCGTGCTCGGGCAGCTGTTCGATCTCACCGACCGGCACCACTGGTGGCCAGGCATCCCCTGGATGCCCCTGGTCGTGCTCGCGCTCCTGGCCGCTGCGGCACTGCCGGTCGTGCTCCGCGGGCACAGCACCACCCGGCCCGCTGACGCGTCCTCCACCACAGCGCCTGCCGGCAGGACCCGCTGACGACCGACCATCCACCCACCCTCGAGCGGGAGATGGCAGCACGGCGGTGGACACGGCGCGCCCCGTGGTCTCCGACCGAGGTCGGGACGTGCCGATCATGCCCGCCGAGGCCCGGGGCAGCCTTGGCGGACGCGGCAGCACAAGGCAGGATGGCCGCAAGGGACCCCTGTGACCGCGCTCCCGCGGGGGCCGGCGCCGAGGAGGCAGGATGAGCACGCAGAGCCCCGATGCGAACGTCGTGATGCCGGCGGCGTTCTTCGGGCACGGCAACCCGATGAACGCCCTGGAGGTCAACCGGTACACCTCCGCCTGGCGGGCGTTCGGGGCCTCGGTGCCGAGGCCGCGGGCGATCCTGGTCGTCAGCGCGCACTGGTACATCAACGCCACCGCGGTCACCGCGATGCCGTCCCCGCGCACGATCCACGACTTCTACGGCTTCCCGCAGGAGCTGTTCGACGTGCAGTACCCGGCGCCCGGGCTGCCGGGTCTCGTCGAGGAGATCAGCGACACCGTCCACCCCACCTGGATCGGGGCCGACGTCGACAGCTGGGGGATCGACCACGGCACCTGGTCCGTGCTCACCCACGCCTTCCCGGACGCCTCGGTCCCGGTGCTGCAGATGAGCATCAACGCCGACAAGCCCCTGGACTACCACCTGGACCTCGGTGCCCGCCTGGCGCCGCTGCGGGAGGAGGGCGTGCTGGTCATCGCCAGCGGCAACATCGTGCACAACCTGGGCGGGATGGACTGGACGCGCACCGACGACGGCTACGACTGGGCGAAACGCTTCAACGAGGACGCCAAGGAGCGCATCCTCACCGAACCCACCGAGCTGGCTGCCCTCGACGCCCACCGCGACTGGGACCTGGCCGTGCCCACCCCCGACCACTTCATCCCGTCCCTCTACCTGGCCGGGCTCGCCGGGGCCGCCGGCTCCACGGACACCGCCGTGCTCGTCGACGGGTACTCCTACGGCTCCCTGTCGATGACCGCCTACACCCTGGGCATGGACTGCCCGCAGGCGGCGGGCGAGGGCGGGGCCTCCCGGCCGCCGGCCGGTCTGCCCCCGGACGCCTCCAACATCTGAGACCCCCGACCGGCCGTGCCCGCGGCCGGCTCCGGCGTGGTGGTGCGAGCGTCGTGCCTCCGGGACGCCGGTTCCCTGCTGACTATGCTCGTGGGGCGACGTCGATACTGTTCCCCGGATCAGTCCCCGTTGCCAGGACACCAGGTGCGCAGTGGGGAGGAGGCAGCGTGCAGACGCTGACGGTAGGAGTGCTGGCCGATCCGGGGCTGCCGGAGAAGGTGGCCCGCAGGGTGGCCGAGGACCTGCCGCGGGCGCTGCCGGAGCACACCGGCTCGGCCGTGTCCTGGGAGGTGGAGGTCAGCCGCGAGACCCTGCCCCTGACGGCCGACGGGGACATCCCGTTGCTGGACAAGGCCGGCGAGCTGCGCGACGAGTACGACTGGGACTACGTGGTGTACCTGACGGACCTGCCGCGCTCCCACGACGGGGATCCGTTGCTGTGCGAGGTCGGTGCGGCGGCCGCCGCGGCGCTGATCTCGTTGCCGGGTCTGGGGGCCGACCACTTCTCGCGCAAGGCCTGCAGACTGGTGGTCGCCCTGGTCGGTGCCATCCGGAGCGGCGCCGAGGACTACCCGTCCCCGGCTGCGGTGCGCGAGGCCCTGGGCCGGACCGCGGTGCGCCGGGTGTCCCCGACGGGCGGCGGGGACGCCTCGTACATCGTGCTGCCCGGACGGATGAACCAGCTGCGCCTGCTGATCGGCATGGTGCTCAACAACCGGCCCGGGCGCCTGCTGCCGGCCCTGGCCAGCTGCGTGGCCGCCGCCGCGGCCACCGGCGCCTTCGGCATCTTCTACGCCTCCATCTGGAGCATGTCCGACGCGCTCTCCCCGCTCCGGCTGACCACGGTCAGCGTGGTGGTGACCGGTGCGCTCAGCGGATGGCTCATCTTCCACAACAGGCTGTGGAACCGTTCCCGGGATGCCGACGAGCCCTGGCGGGCCGGATCGGACAACGCCTCCACCGTCATCACCGTGTGGCTGAGCGTGGCCCTGATGTACGTGCTGCTGTGGTCGATGCTCTTCCTCGTGGGCTTGGCGGTGATCGAGGCCGGTTACCTCGAGTCCCAGCTGGGGCACCCCGTCAACCTCTTCGACTACGTGCACCTGTCCTGGCTGGCCGCTTCCCTGGGCACCCTGGCCGGTGCCCTCGGCTCGAACTTCGACAGCGACGAGGCCATCCGCGAAGCCACCTACAGCCGGCGCGAGCACCAGCGCCGCCAGCTCGCCGACACCTACGACGACTGAGGGCGGTGCCGTCGGCGTGGTGGTGAGCCGGCGGCGCAGCGTCAGTTCGGGGCCCTCCTCGTGGGCCGGACCAGCGGCGCCCAGGCGCCGTGCCCGGGACCCGGTGGCGATGACCGGCCCGTCGTAGGAGAGCTCGTCGCCGACGACCGCCAGCTCCCCGCCGAAGCCGGCGGCCCGCAGGGAGTCCCCGGCGGTGAGGCCCGCGATGCCGTTGCCGACGACGACGACGCGCCTGAGCTGCGGCGCGCTCGTGCGACCCGCAGCGCGGCGGCCGGGCAGACGCGGACAGCGGCCTTCGCGGCGCCTGCGCCCCTACGAGCTCCTCGACGAGGAGGGCGTGCGGTACACGGTGCGCGACCGGGTGGACGACAACCTGCTGGTCCCGCTCCTGGTGGCCGGCTCGGGCGGGGTGGGGCTCCACCGGCACCGGGTCGCCACCGCCGTGCGGGACGTCCTCGGTCGGCGCATCGAGGAGTACCCCTTCCCGATCCCGGGACCGGGCATCGACATGGTCTGGAACCCGTGGCCGGCCGACGAACGGTTCCGGGCCTGGCTGCGCGGGATCCTCCTCGACGCCGCCGCATCGCTGCAGCTCCCCTCCCTGGGTCGGTTCATCCCTGCAACCAGCGGGCCAGGTTCGCCAGCGACGAGGCGAGGCCGGCCGCGTGGTCCTCCGCGGAGATGCCGGCGGGGACGTCCTCGGCGCGCAGGTCCACGCGCGTGCCCCCCGGAGCCCGGGTGAGCTCCCAGGTCATGGTCATGGTGCCGGCGAAGGCCGGATCGGCGGAGACGAAGTCCACGGCCTGCACGACGCGCGCACCGGGGACGAGGTCCACGAAGCGGGCTTCCACGACGTCGGAGTCGGCGGTGGCCTTGCCGGGGGCGGCCGAGGCGTCGGCGTAGGTGAGGACCATCCGGTAGGAGCCGCCCGGCCGGGCGGCGAACCGTTCGAAGCGAGCGCTCATCCCCTCCGGCGGCAGCCACGCCGTCAGCGCGTCCGGGTCGACCAGGGCGGCGTACACGCGGCCGGGCGGGGCCGCGATCACCCGGGAGGCCGTGTCCGTTCGTGCCATGGCGTCGTCCTGGGACCCGGGCTCAGGCCAGCAGGGCCTCGGCGGCCCGGCGCCCGGAGCGCAGTGCGCCCTGGGTCGAGCCGTTGGTGCGGTGGTCGCCGCACACGTACAGGCCGTCGCCGAGGGCCGCGGGCCGGTCGACCACGAGCCCGGGCGGCTGCTCCGGCAGCGCCCCGCGCACCTCGTGCACGGTCAGCAGGTCCCAGGCAGCGGAGTCGGCGGACCAGATCGTGCCCAGCTGCCGGCGGACGTCGGCCTCGGCCGGGAGCCCGGCGCCGCGCGGCAGGAGGGCGGTCGCCTGGATCAGCGCACGGCCGTCCGGGGCGTAGCTGGGGGCGGCGTTGCTGACCACGGCCGTGTCGATGAGCGGGCCGCCGGACTCGCCCGGCAGGACCAGGCAGCCGAGCTCCGAGGGCGCCGACTCCGCCGCGAACCACCAGGTCGCCTCGCCCTTCATGGGGGTGTCCGGCAGGTCCAGGAGCCGGGAGGCCGCCGGGCCCTCGGTGGCCACGACCACGGTGGGCGCCCGCCAGGCGGCGTCGCCGGCGCCGACGGTCCACCCGCTGCCGCTGCGCTCCACCGAGTCCACGCGGGCGCCGAGGACGGCCGGGGCCCGGAGTCCGTCGTGGATCCAGGCCGGCAGCGCACCCATGCCCTCGGCCGGCAGACCCGGCGTGCCGAGCAGGAACCAGCCGACGAGCTCGCGTACGAAGGCGGCCGAGGTGCGGCCCTCGTCCTCGAGGATCACCCCGGCCAGGAAGGGCTCGAGCACCAGGTCCCGCAGCGGTCCCCGCACCCCGGCGGCGTCGAGCGAGTCGTGCCAGGCGTGGTCCCGCTCCTCCTGCCGCTGAGCGCGGGGGTCCAGCCCCGGGGCGAGCCAGGCCGCCAGGGCGGGCAGCCGGCGCAGCTCCACGAGCGGGCTGCGCAGCGTCCCCGCCAGCCGGGACGGGACGCGCCGCGGATCGGCGAGGACGTCGATCCCCTCTGCGCGGCGCACCCCGGCCGCGGCGTCGAACTTCTGGAGGCCCAGCGCCGCGACGTCCACGCTGCGCCGCAGCTCGGTGTAGGCGGGGTTGAGCACCTGGAACCCGCGGTCGCACCGGAAGCCGTCGACCACGTCGGTGCGGATCCGGCCCCCGACCCCGTCGGAGGCCTCCAGGACCACCACGTCGAGTCCGTGGCGCTCGAGCAGGTGGGCGCACTGCAGTCCTGCGAGTCCGGCGCCGACGACGACGACATCGTGGTCCACGGGAACCTCCTAGCGGATCGGGACGGCCGCGGCGGGATCGAGGTCCGCGGCCGGTGCCGCGGGCCGGGCGGGGATCGTGAACAGCGCCGACTCTACGGTCAGGCCCGGCCCGAACGCCAGGGCGCAGACGGTGCGGGTCTCGTCCGCAGGGGCCGCGTCGATCACCTGGCGCAGGACGTGCAGCACGGTCACGCTGCTCATGTTGCCCCGCGTCGCGAGCACGTCCCGGGACTCCCGCAGCGCCTCGGGCGGCAGCCCCAGGGTGTGCTCGAGCTTGTCGAGGATGCCCCGGCCGCCGGGATGGAGGGCCCAGTCGGTGATGCTGTCCCGGTCCACGGCCCCCTCCGGCCCGTCGAGCAGGGCCTCCAGGGCGGTGTGGATGTTGTCCTCGAGGACCTGGGGCACGGCGGCGCCGAGGATCATCTCGAAACCGGCGTCGCCGATGGTCCAGGCCATGGCCTCCTCCCCGTCGGGGATCACGAGGGTGCGGAAGCGGTCGAGCTCGAGCAGCGGGGTGACGCCCTCGGGGGTCCGCGCGCTGACCACGGCCGCCGCCGCGCCGTCGGCGAAGAGGGCGGCTCCCCGGATGGCGTCCGGGTCCTTGGCCGGGCGCAGGTGCAGCGTGCACAGCTCCACGGCGACCAGCAGGACGACGGCGTCCGGGTCCGCCGTGGTGATGGACGCTGCCTGGCGCAGTCCGATCAGCCCGCCGTGGCAGCCCATGAAGCCGATGTGCGCGCGGCGGACGGCCGGGTCGAGGCCGAGGTCCCGGACGAGGTGGTAGTCGGGGCCGGGGGCGAAGAAGCCGGTGCAGGAGACGGTCACCACGTCGGTGATGGACGCCGGGTCGAGACCGGGGCATCGCGCGAGGGCGTCCCGCGCGGCCTCGGCGAAGAGGGCCGGGGCCCGCTCCACGTAGGTGCGGTTGCGGACGCCGGTCAGGGGCCCCAGGAACACGCCGTCCGGCGTGATGTAGGGGGATCCTGCGCGGGCGTCGTCCTCGACCAGCTCCGGCAGCACCGTGTGCCGGCGCTCGACCCCGGAGGCGCCGAACACCGTGCGCAGCAGCCGGGCGTTGAGCCGGTCGGTGCCGGGCTGGGCCTGGTAGAGGTCCTGGGCGTCGGTCTGCTCGAGCACATGCGGCGGGAGGGCCGTGCCGAGGGACAGGAGTGCGGGCGTCATCCCGTCCAGTATCCGTCCTCGGGCTGACAGGTGCCACGGAGGGCGCGCGGGGCCGGGCGGACCCGTGCACGGCGGGTCCGCCCGCGACGGTCTCAGACGGTGGTGGTCGCGGCGTCGAAGTCCAGCCGCGGCAGCCTGTCGTGGCGCGGGGCGGCGGGGGTGCCGATGTTCACGACCATCAGGGAACGGCGGGTGGTCCCGGCGTGGAACTCGGCGTCCACGCCGGCGGGGTCGAACCCGCCCATGGGGCCTGCGGCGAGGCCCAGGGCGCGCACGGCCAGCACGAAGTACCCGGCCTGCAGGTGCGCGTTGTCCCGGCCCATCTGGGCGCGCAGCTCCTCGTTGCCGGCGAACATCTCCTGGTTGCCGGCGGCGGGCGGGAAGAGCACGGGCAGGTGCTCGTGCCAGTCGACGTCGTAGCTGAGCACCGCGACGACGGGCGCGGCGGCGGTCTTCGCCCGGTTGCCCTCGGCCATGTGGGGGAGCAGGCGCTCCTGGGCCCCGGCGGAGCGGATCCACGTCACGCGCAGCGGCTGGATGTTCATGGCGGTGGGACCCATCTTGGCGAGCTCGAAGGCCGCCCGGAGCTGCTCGTCGGCCACGGGCTCGTCCAGGAACTCGGAGGCCGTGC
Source organism: Kocuria rhizosphaericola (assembly GCF_044462205.1). Classification (NCBI taxonomy): domain Bacteria; kingdom Bacillati; phylum Actinomycetota; class Actinomycetes; order Micrococcales; family Micrococcaceae; genus Kocuria; species Kocuria rhizosphaericola. The sequence continues at coordinate 28,053 of NZ_JBISWK010000091.1, forward strand.
GGGCCTCGCGGAAGAGCAGGTCGGCGGCGAAGGCGTCGAGGGTGAGCTGGTCCTGCAGGGCGTCGGGGGTCATGCGGAGTCCTTTCAGCTTCAAATATTTCTTGGTGTGCACGTCAACAAGGGTAGGGAGAGGTCTATGCCGTGGGAGGGGTGTGCTGTCCGTCACGTCCCTGTGCGTCGCGGTGGGTACGCTGACCCCATGTTCTCTCGTCCCCACCAGCCCCTGCCCCTGCCCCTGCGCCGAGCGGAGCCCCGCGGCGTCCGCAGCGGTGCCGTGGCGTCCCGCGCGCGCCGCATGGGAACGGCCCTGTGCGGGATGGGCGCGCTCCACCTCGTCCGGCCCGCACCCTTCGACGCACTGATCCCCCGCTCGCTGCCGGGGTCGCCCCGCACCTGGACGCTGGGCTCCGGAGCGGCCGAGCTCGGTGTCGGGGCGCTGCTGCTCCACCCCCGCACCCGCCGCGCCGGAGGCTGGGCCGCGACGGCCCTCTTCGTGGGCGTGTGGCCGGGCAACGTCACCATGGCCTGGCGTGCCCGCCGGGGCTCCCCGGTGCGGCGGGCAGTGACGCTCGTGCGGCTCCCGCTGCAGCTCCCGATGATCGCCGCAGCGCTGCGCATCGCCCGCGCCCGCTGAGAGCCCGGCCTCCAGGGGCCGGAGCGCAGGGTACGCATTGGGTCACACACGCACACGCTCCCTACGCTGGGCAGAGCACAGGAGTGGGGGCTCCGTTTCCGCAGGGGGATCGCCCTCGCTCCAGTCCATCGGGGGGTGGGCCGTGCTCGCCGTGCCGCCTCCCGTCCCGACGGCCGGAGGAATCCTTGACGACCACCCGCAGCACCACCGCTTCCCTCGCGCTGGCGGCCGCCCTCGCCCTCGTCCCGCTGGGCTCCGCCGCGGCGGCGACCGGGGCGGTCCTGCCCGCGGTCCAGCTCCCGCAGCCGGCTGCGGAGGCCGCCGGGGCCGCTCCCGGAGCCGGTCCCGCGGACGGAGCGGCGGGGGCGACCGACCGAGTCGTCGTGAAGTTCCGGGACGGCGCCGTCCCCGAGGACTCCCGTGACGTCGTGTACGCGCAGGCCGCCGACCGGTCCGGCGGCGCCGGGCTCGAGGAGACCACGGCCACCGCGGACGGCGCGCAGGTGCTGCGCACCGGCGGGATGCTGGCCGGCGCCGAGCTCGAGGCGCTGACCACCGCCCTCGAGCAGGACCCCGCCGTGGAGTACGCGGAGCCGGACCTCCTGGCCACCACCGCCGCGGTGCCGAACGACCCGTCCTACGCGACGCTGCAGTGGAGCCTCTGGGACGACCCGGCCGGCCTGGGCATGCCTCTCGCGTGGGACCGGGCCACCGGCGCCGGGCAGACCATCGCCGTCGTGGACACGGGCATCACCTCCCACCCGGACCTGGACGCGAACGTCCTGCCCGGCTACGACTTCGTCTCCACGGCCCAGAACGGCCGGGACGGCGACGGGTGGGACGCGGACCCGACCGACATGGGCGACCACCCGGACGCCGTGCTGTGCCCCAGCAGCCCCATGCTCCCCGACGCCACCTGGCACGGCACCCACACGGCGGGCGTCGCCGCGGCCGACGCGAACAACGGGGTGGGCATCTCGGGGGTGGCCCCGGACGCGAAGATCCTCCCGGTGCGCGCCGTGGGCGCCTGCAGCCAGGGGTACATCACCGACGTCGCCGCAGGCGTCCGGTGGGCCAGCGGCGCACCCGTGGCAGGTGCCGCGGCCAACCCGAACCCCGCGACGGTCATCAACCTCAGTCTCGGCGTTCCGGGGGAGTGCCCGGCAGTGCTGCAGTCCGCGATCAGCGAGGCCGTGAACCGCGGGATCCCCGTGGTCGTGGCCGCCGGCAACCAGGGCGTGGACGCCGCGCAGTCCGCTCCGGCCAACTGCGCCGGCGTGATCTCGGTCGCCGCGACGGACGTCGCGGGTGCCCTGGCCCCCTACTCCAACTTCGGCTCGGTCACGCTCGCGGCCCCGGGCGGAGATCCCTACGCGCAGATCCTCTCGACCGGCAACGCGGGGGCCCAGGGCCTCGGCGCGCCCACGTACACGGAGCGCAACGGCACCTCCATGGCGGCGCCCGCGGTCTCCGGCGCCGTGGCGCTGCTCCGTGAGCTCTCGCCCGGGCTGGGCGTGGCGGGCGTCCGGGAAGCGCTGACCTCCACGGCCCGGCAGGCCCCCGGCGGGTGCGCTCCCGGGTGCGGCGCCGGCGTCGTCGACCCGGTCTCCGCGCTGGTCGCGGTGCAGGGCGGCGAGCCCTTCACCACCCGGGGCGGCATCGGTGCGCTGCACCGGAAGATCAGCGCGACCACCGGTGAGGCCCGCTCCCGGGAGCTGTGCGCCCTCGGCGGCACGCCGTGTTTCCAGGAGTTCCGCAACGGGTGGATCATCTGGAACGACGGTCTCGGCGCCCGCTGGCAGCAGATCCTGCCGGCCCAGTGGTGGGAGATCTCCACGGTCGGCTGACTCCCCGGCCCGCCCGGCGGCGCCGTCCACCTCCCGGGGTGGGCGGCGCCGCCGTCGTCCGCGGCCGGTTCTTCGGGAACGCTCCCGAGGATTCAACGAAACGCATGTATCTTCCCATTCGGTAACAAAAGCAACCGCTTCGTACGCTGAGCGCAGCGGCGCCGACTCCCGCACCCTGGTCGGTGCGCTGCAGATCCCCGCTGCGCGCTGCACCCCCCACCGGCTGGAGAATCCATGACGTCCTTCCACGCCCGCGGCCTGGCAGCCGCCCTGGTCCTGACCCTGATCGGCGCCACGGCTCCCGCGGCGGCCCAGCCCGCGGCCGGGACCACCGTGCCGGTCCCGGCCGCGCACGCGTCGGACGGGTCCGGGCGCGCCGGCGCCACCGACCGGGTGGTCGTGAAGTTCCGGGACGGCGCGGAGAGCGCCCCGCGGACCCGCGAGCGCGTCTACGCGGAGGCCGCGGAGCAGGTCGTGCCACGGGGCGCGGCGGCGGCGGGCGAGCACGAGGTGGCGGCGCCCCGGCTGGACGAGATCAGCGAGACCGTGGACTCGGCCAAGGTCGTGGCGGCGGACGGGCTCCTCGACGCGGAGGAGCTCGAGACCCTGACCGCCGCTCTCGAGGAGGACCCGGCCGTCGAGTACGCCGAGCCGGACCATCTCGCGAGCATCGCCGCGACGCCCGACGACCCCTACTACGCGACGTCGCAGTGGAACCTCCAGCCCACGGCGGCGGGCCTCGACCTGCCCAGCGCGTGGGACCGGGCGACCGGCGCCGGGCAGACCATCGCGGTCGTGGACACCGGGATCACGTCCCACCCGGACCTGGACGCCAACGTCCTGCCGGGCCACGACTTCGTCTCCCTGCACGCCGGCGGCGTGCAGCCGGGCCACTCCCGCGACGGCGACGGGTGGGACCCGGACCCCTGGGACGAGGGGGACTACGCGGGCCTGGACGAGTGCTGGTCCGGCTCCGCCGCCAGGAACTCCTCCTGGCACGGCACGCACACGGCCGGCACCGCGGCGGCGCGGGGCGACAACGGGACCGGCGTGGCCGGTGTCGCCTACGACGCGAAGATCCTGCCGGTGCGCGCCCTCGGGGCCTGCGGGGACGGGTACGTGTCCGACATCGCCGTGGCGATCGCCTGGGCCGCCGGTGACGACGTCGAGGGCGTCCCGGCGAACCCCCACCCGGCGACCGTGGTGAACCTCAGCCTGGGGTTCCTGTCCAGCACGTGCCCGGCCGTCCTGCAGGACGGCATCGACCGGGCCCTGTCCCGCGGGGCGAGCGTGGTCGTGGCGGCGGGCAACAACGACCGCGACGCCAGGATGGAGTCCCCGGCCAACTGCCGGGGAGTGATCACCGTGGCCTCCACCACCGCGTACGGCACCCGTGCCGGGTACTCCAACTGGGGTCGGGTCACGCTGGCCGCCCCGGGCGGGGACCCCGCCCGGCAGATCCTGTCCACCGCCAACACCGGCAGCGCCCGGCCCGGCAGCGGCTCCTACTCCTACAAGTACGGCACCTCGATGGCCAGCCCCACGGTCGCGGGGGTCGTCGCCCTCGTCCGCGAGACGGACCCGTCCCTGTCACCGGCCCAGGTCAAGGACGTCCTGGTCGCCACGGCCCGGCCCCTGCCCGGGCACTGCTCGGGCGGCTGCGGTGCGGGGCTCGTGCACCCGAGGGCCGCCGTCGCCCGGGCCACGCTCCAGGAGGGCTACACCGCGCAGGGCGCCATCGGGTGGCTCCACGCCCGGATCGGCTCGTCCACCGGGGGCCCGCGTTCGCACGAACGGTGCGGCCTCGCGCAGGACGGCTGCTACCAGGAGTTCGAGCGCGGAGCCATCTACTGGAGCGCGGACTCGGGCGCCCGGTGGGTGCACGGTGGTGTGCGGAGCGCCTGGAACCGGGCCGGCGGCGTCAACGGCTTCCTCGGCTACCCGCGGTCCGGGGAGCGGAGCAACGGCGCCGGCGGTGTCCACCAGCTCTTCCAGCGGGGCACGGTCGTCTGGAGCGCCGGGACCGGTGCGGCCGCCGTGCGCGGGGCCATCGGCGGGCGCTGGGCGGCCCTGGGCGGCGAGACCGGTCTGCTGGGGTACCCGCTGGGCGGCGAGCGCGGCGGCCTGACCGGCGGCGGGGCGGACCAGGACTTCGAACGCGGAAGGATCCTGTGGTCACCGGCCACCGGCGCGCAGCCCGTGCACGGGGCGATCGGACGCGCCTACGCGGATCTCGGGGGCGAGCAGGGTCGCCTGGGTTACCCGGTGTCCCCGGAGCACCGCTCCGGGGACACGACCGTCCAGCGCTTCCAGGGCGGATCGATCGTCTACCGCCACGGCGGGATCACGATCTCCCACCGTTGACCGGGTCCGGTCCGGCCGGCGCCGACCGGACGCCCGGACGGCGGGCTCAGGCGTTGAGCCGGTGGATGCGGGCGCTCAGGACGGTGGCGAAGCCGCACCAGCCCACGTAGGGGAGCAGCGCGGCACCGTGGCGGGGTCGCGCCTGCGCCGCCCGGCGTGCGAGGTCGGCGGTGCTCGCGGTCAGTGCCGCGGCCGTGGCCGTGGCCAGGGCGGTGTCGTGCTTCGTGAAGAAGACCCAGCTCCACCCCGCGTTGAGGGCGAGGTTCAGCGCGAGCGCCCGGCGGTAGCCGAGCTCGTGCCGTGCCGCCTCGGACGGGGTGCGCCCCGGCCGCCGGATCGTCCGCACCCGCGGGCCGCGGCGGTGCAGGCCCGGGGCGGTCTGCCGCTGCAGCTCGGTGAGCACGGCGGCCGAGGTCACCGCGAGGTCCGTGTAGAGCGCGGTCCACACGACCGGGAACACGGCGGCCGGTGGCTGCAGCTCCGGCTTCCGCAGCTGCCGGTACCAGGGGCTGTCCACCCCGGCGGAGGCCGCGGTGCCGGCCGCGGCGGCGGCCCCCGTCTGCACGGTGGTCTTGAGCAGGTTCGTCCAGAACATGGGTCAGTCCTTCTTCTCGGTGGTGTCCGGTCTCCCGGAGGGGCGCGGATTCCCGGAGGTGCCCGCGTCGCCGGCGGTGCGCGGCACCCGGGCGGTGTCACGGCCCGTCAGGGTGCCGCCGGGCAGGACCGCTCCTTGCCGCGCCCAGGTGCCGACGATCCCGGCGACGAGCGCCCCGGCGTGCCCGGCGGCCAGGTCGCCCATGGTGTCCAGGTAGCCCACGTTCACCTGCGGGTCCACGAGGTAGTAGCCGGTGAACTCGAGGTACTCCCACACGAGGGCCAGTGCCGCGCCCAGGGAGGTGACCACGACCACGTGGGACACCGGGCCCCGGGGGGACAGCCGGGACCAGCGCTCCAGGGAGCGGAACGCGAGCTCGGCCAGCACCGCGGTGGCGGCGAAGTGGATGACGGCGTCCCAGTAGGCGTACTTCTCGTAGAGCAGGAACACGGAGCTCCAGGCCGCGAGCAGCAGCGTCAGGTCCGTGACGATCTCCAGGGCCGCGGGCAGCCGGGCCCGCCACGTGATGGTGATGGCCAGGCACACGAGCATCATGACGGAAGCCCCCACCACGTCGAAGAACAGGGCCGTGAGCAGCACGGAGAGGGGGCCGACCCACCGCACCGCCAGGGCCAGCCGGCTCATGGCAGGCCCCCGCGCAGCCGGTGCCCCAGGCGGGCCTGCCACCGCTCCCACGGGCGTTCGTCGGCCCAGTTGAGCCGGATCGTCCGGAAGGCGCGCCGCAGACGGCGGACGGCGGGCCGTCCGCCCCGCAGGGCCCGCGGGGACATCCCCACGGACAGGCCGGGCCGGAAGAGGATGCTGTGCCCGGGGGCCAGCCGGAAGCTGAGGTCGAGGTCGTCGTGCAGCTCCGGGTCGTGCCGGTGGACGCGGTCCCTCACCTCGAGCCACCAGGACCGGCGCATCGCCATGTTGGTGCCGAACAGCGGCGGGTGGGCCAGCGCGGCGGCCGTGGTGAGCACGTACAGGCCGATGTAGAGCGCGGACAGCAGCCGGTCGAGGCCGGGCGGAAGGCCGCGGAAGCAGCCCGGACCGGCCACGGCGACCACGCCCGGTCGGGAGCCGAGGGCGGCGAGCAGCCGGGCGATCCAGTCCGGGCCGGGGACGCTGTCCGCGTCGCAGCGCACCACCACGTCACCCCGGGCGGCGTCGTAGCCGGTGGCGGCGGCGGGCGGGATGCCGCGCACGGGCTCGAACACCACGCGGGCCCCGGCGGCGCGGGCGACGTCGGCGGTGCCGTCGCTCGAGGCGTTGTCCACCACCACGATCTCGTCCGGCGGCCGGGTCTGCGCCGCCAGCAGCCGCAGGCACCGGGCGAGGTGCACGGCGTCGTCCCGGGCCGGCACGACCACGGACACCGCCGGGCCGCCGGGTGCCTCCGGCGGGGGGAGGTCCGCTCCGGCGTGGTCTCTGCTGTCGGTCATGCGCCCATTCTCCCGTGCTCGCGCCCTAGAATCAGGACATGCAGTCCGACGAGGGCACGATCAGCACGTCCGGCGCCACGGCGCCGGACGTGATCCCTGGCGGCAGCCCGCACCAGGGGCGGCGGGGGTTCGACGTGCTCTTCCTGCTGCAGCACTTCAGCACCGAGGCCGAGCGCTACGCGGACCAGGTCCGGCGCCGCTTCGGTCTGGCGCACAAGGACGTCCACGCCCTCAACGAGGTCATGCAGGCCAACCGCGCGGGCCGGCCGGTCCGTGCCGGGGACATCGCCCAGCGGCTCGTGCTGAGCGGCTCGGCCACCACGACGGTCATCAAGCGCCTGGTCGCCGCGGGCCATCTGGTGCGCGCGGTCGATCCCCGTGATCGGCGGGAGATCAGCCTGCAGGCCACCGACCAGGCCTACCGCTCCGGCCGCCAGATGTTCGCGGCCATGGCCGAGGAGGTCCTGGCGGTGCTCGACGACTGCACCGACGAGGAGATCGAGGTCCTGCGGCGGCGCCTGCCCCAGCTCACCGACGCGGTCCGCCGAGCCGGACGCCGGGCGGGGGAGGGCACGGCCGCGGACGGGGCGGCCGAGCGGGACGGGACCTCGCCGGCAGAGCCCAGGGCGGCTCCGCGCACGGCGTGACGCCGATGATTGATTCGATTTTCGAAGGACTGTGGTGGAATGGGGGAATGGTGACGGTCTTCTCGCGCGAATCGGCCTTCTCGAACGCCCGACCGGGCACCGGGACACGCACCGGGCACGGTGGCGGCAGGGAGCCTGCCCCGGTTCCCGTCCTGGAGGAGTTCCTGGCCGAGGCCACCGGCCGCGCGGAGGCCGTGGACCCCGGGTTCGCCCGGCTGTGGGGCGAGGTCGCCCGGCTCAGCGCCGGCGGCAAGCGGATCCGCCCGCGCCTGGTCCGTCTCGCGGCCGGCGCCTATCCCGAGCCCGAGCCGGAGCCCGTGGTCGAGGCCGTCGGCGCGGCGTTCGAGCTGCTGCACACCGCCCTCATCGTCCACGACGACGTCATCGACCAGGACGAGCAGCGCCGGCACCAGCCCACGATCAACGCCGCCGCCGCCACCCGCGCCTTCGCGTCCGGCTCGGGGCTGGACCAGGCGCGCCAGTACGGCGCGAGTGTGGGCGTCATCGCCGGGGACCTCGCCCTGGCCGGCGCCTACCGGCTCGTGTCCCGCTCCGGGCTCTCGTCCGAGCGGCTTCCCCGCCTCCTCGACCTGCTCGACGCGGCCCTGTTCTCCTCGGCCGCGGGCGAGCTGCTCGACGTCGACCACGCACTGCCCGGTGCCCGTCCCGGCCGCGAGCAGGTCCTCGCGGCCACGTGCCTGAAGACTGCGGTCTACTCCTTCGAGACCCCCCTGCAGGCCGGCGGAGTGCTCGGCGGGGCCCCCGACGCGGACGTGGAGGTGCTCGGGCGCCTGGGCCGGACCGTGGGCACCGCGTACCAGCTCGTGGACGACCTGCTCGGCGTCTTCGGGGATCCGGAGACCACGGGCAAGTCCGTGGTCAGCGACCTGCGGGAGGGCAAGCAGACCATGCTCGTCGCCGCGGCCCTGTGCACGCCCGCCGGCGAGGAGCTCGAGGCGATCCTCGGCCGCCACGAGATCACCGGGGAGCAGGCCCTGCGGGCCCGCGACCTGCTCGAGCGGTGCGGGGCACGGCGGGAGGTCGAGGACATGGTCGCCGAGTGCGCGGACGAGGCCCGGGCGCTGCTCGACGCCGCGGGGCTGCCCACGGCCCTCGAGCAGGACCTGCGCCGCATCGTCGCCGGGGCCACGGAGCGCATCCGGTGAGCGCCGCCCAGCACACCGGGTCACCGGCCGAGGCCGCCGCCCGGTACGACGACACCGCCCAGCAGGCCGCCGCGACCGTCATCCGCCGCTACTCCACGTCCTTCGGCCTCGCCTGCCGGCTGCTGGGCCCGGAGATCCGCCCGCACGTCTACGCCGTCTACGCCCTGGTCCGGATCGCCGACGAGATCGTGGACGGCGCCAGCGCCGGCGCCGGCGTCCCGCCCCGGGGGTCGCGGGAGCTGCTGGACGCCCTCGAGGAGGAGACGTACGGTGCGATCGAGCGCGGCTTCAGCAGCAACCTCGTGGTGCACGCCTTCGCCCGCACGGCCCGCCGGGCGGGCATCGGCCCCGACCTCGTGCGCCCCTTCTTCGCGTCGATGCGCGCCGACCTCAGCGAGGACCGGCACAGCGCCGACTCCCTCGACGAGTACGTGTACGGCTCGGCCGAGGTCGTGGGGCTGATGTGCCTGCAGGTGTTCCTGGCCGGCCGTCCCGTGCCCGAGCAGCGCCGGGCCCAGCTCGTGGCGGGGGCCCGCCGGCTCGGCGCGGCGTTCCAGAAGGTCAACTTCCTGCGCGACCTGGCCGAGGACTACGGGCAGCTCGGCCGCGTCTACTTCCCCGGCGTGGAGCCCGGGGAGTTCTCCGAGACCGAGAAGAACCGCCTCCTCGACGACATCGACGCCGACCTCGCGGCCGCCCGCGCGGTCGTCGACGACCTCCCCGGGTCCTCCCGCGCCGCCGTCCTCGCCGCCCACGACCTGTTCCGGGAGCTGTCCGTGCGGATCCGTGCCACCCCTGCCCGGGAGCTGCTGAGCTCCCGCATCCGCGTGCCGAACCCCCGCAAGGCCGGGCTCGCCGCGGCCGCCGTGGTCAAGGCGCGCACCCGCCGTCGCGCCCCCGCACCTCGGGGACGCCGCGCCGTGGTGGTCGGGGCGGGGATCGCCGGGCTCGCCGCGGCGGGCCTGCTTGCCAAGGACGGCTGGGACGTGACCGTCCTGGAGCGCGGGACGACGACGGGCGGGCGCGCCGGGCTGCTCGAGCGGGACGGCTTCCGCTTCGACACCGGGCCCTCCTGGTACCTCATGCCGGAGGTCTTCGACCACTTCTTCCGGCTCATGGGCTCCAGCGCCGCGAAGGAGCTCGAGCTCGTCCGCCTGGACCCCGCGTACCGGGTCTGGGGCGAGCGCTACGACCGGCCGATCGACATCCGCTCGGACCTCGAGGACACCGTGGCGCTCTTCGAGTCGGTGGAGCCCGGGTCGGGCGGGCGGATCCGTGCCTACCTGGCCTCGGCGAAGCGGACGTACGAGCTGGCCGTCGACCACTTCCTGTACACCTCCTACGCCTCGTTCACGCCGCTGCTCACCCGGCCGGTGGTGCGGGGACTGCCGGCGCTCGCCCGGCACCTCACCGGGTCCCTGCACGACTTCGCCGCCGCGACCGTGCAGGACACGCGGCTGCGGCAGGTGCTCGGCTACCCGGCCGTCTTCCTGGCCAGCGCGCCCCGGATGACGCCGTCGCTGTACCACCTCATGAGCCACATGGACCTCACGGACTCCGTCCAGTACCCGCAGGGCGGGTTCCGCCGGGTCGTCGAGGCCGTCGAACGGCTCGCGCTCGCCCACGGGGCACGGATCCGGACGGGGGCGGACGTGGTGCGGATCAGCACCGCCCCGGCCGCGGACGGCCCGGTCCGGGCCACGGGCGTCGTGTGGCGGGACGCGGACGGGGCGGAGCACGAGCTCGCGGCGGACGTCGTGGTCTCGGCCGCGGACCTGCACCACACCGAGACCGCGCTGCTCCCGCGCGAGCTGCAGAGCTATCCGCAGCGGTACTGGGACCGGCGCCAGACCGGCCCCGGGGCGGTGCTCGTGATGCTCGGGGTGCGCGGGGAGCTGCCCGGGCTGGCGCACCACAGCCTGTTCTTCAGCGAGGACTGGGACACGAACTTCCGGGCGATCTTCGAGGAGCCCACGAGCGTCCCGGACCCCGCGTCCGTCTACGTCTGCAAGCCCTCGGCGACCGATCCCGGCGTGGCCCCGGACGGGCACGAGAACCTCTTCGTGCTGATCCCGGTCCCCGCCGACCCCGCCCTCGGCGCGGGCGGACCGGACGGCACCGGCTCCTCGCAGGTCGAGGCCGTCGCGGACCGGGTGATCGACCAGGTCGCGGCGTGGGCCGGCGTGCCGGACCTGCGGGAGCGCATCGTGGTGCGCCACACCGTGGGCCCCGAGGACTTCCGGCGGGACTTCAACTCCTGGCGGGGCAACGTGCTGGGTCCCGCCCACGTGCTCAAGCAGTCCGCGTTCTTCCGGGGCGCCAACCGCAGCCGGAAGGTCGCGGGCCTGCACTACTGCGGGGCCTCGACCCTCCCCGGCATCGGCCTGCCGATGTGCCTGATCAGTGCGGAGATCCTGCTCAAGGACCTGCGCGGGGACACCTCCACCGGACCGCTGGCAGAACCCCTGGTGCCGCGCGGATGAGCTTCGTGTACCTCGGTCTCCTGCTGCTCAGCCTGGCGGGGATGGTGCTCCTCGACGTGCGGCAGAGGCTGTTCTTCGCCCAGGACCCCCGCCGCGCGGCGATCGTGCTGCTCGCGGGCCTGGTGTTCTTCCTCGCCTGGGACGTCGCCGGGATCAGCCTCGGGATCTTCCTGCACAGCCGCAGCGACTGGGCGACCGGCTGGATGGTCGCCCCGCAGATCCCCGTCGAGGAGGTCGTGTTCCTCGTGTTCCTCTGCTACCTGACCATGAACCTGGTCCGGCTGACGGAGAAGGTGCTGGCCCGCCGCTCCGCTGCGGCGGAGCCGGCCCGCGGGGAGGCGGACGCCCCGTGACCTACGCCCTCGTGATCCCCGTCTTCCTCGCGCTCGCCCTGACCCCGGCCACCCTCCTGGTCCGCAGCCCCTCCCCGGCGCCTCCCCGGCGCAGGGCCCTGGCCGTGCTCGGCATCTCCTTCGCGGTGCTCGCCGTCCTGACGGTCGTGTTCGACAACCTCATGATCGCGGCAGGGTTCTTCGACTACGGGGCCGGGCACATCACCGAGCTCCGGATCGGTCTCGTGCCGGTCGAGGACTTCGCGTACCCACTCGCCGCGCTGCTGCTGCTGCCCTCGCTGTGGTGGGGGCTGGCCGAGCGCGGACGGCTCGCCGCCACCGTGCGCACCCTCGTGGCCACCTCCCGGCCCGTCTCCTGGGTCAACACCGCCTACCCCTTCGCGGCGGCCTACGTCATGACGACCGGCCGGGTGGACCTGCCCCTCGTGGTGGGGACGCTGTTCTTCCTCTTCCCGTACAACCTCCTGATGTACGGGATCAACGACGTCTTCGACTACGAGTCCGACCTCCTCAACCCCCGCAAGGGCGGGGTCGAGGGCGCGCTCGTGGACCGGTCCGAGCACCGGATGATCCTCGTGGGCTCGGTGCTGGTCGCCCTGCCCTTCCTCGCGTACCTGTTCCTGGCCGGCGGCGCCGCCGCGGCGTGGGTGCTGGTGATCAGTCTCTTCGCGGTGGCGGCCTACAGTCTCAAGGGGCTGCGCTTCAAGGAGGTCCCGTTCCTGGACTCGGCCACCTCCGCCACCCACTTCGTGTCCCCGGCCGTCCACGGCCTCGTGCTCGCCGGGGCGGACTGGTCGCCGGGGCTCGTGGCCCTGTGCGCCGGGTTCTTCCTGTGGTCGATGGCCTCGCAGGCGTTCGGGGCCGTGCAGGACGTCCAGGCGGACCGGGAGGGCGGGCTGCGCTCGATCGCCACGGTCCTGGGCGCGCGCTCCACGGTGTGGGCCGCAGCGGCGTTCTACCTCGTGGCCGGGGTGCTCCTGCTGCTCACCCCCTGGCCCGGGCCGGTGGCGTCCTTCCTGGTGCTGCCCTACCTCGCGAACCTCGTGCCGTTCCTGACCATCACGGACGCCGGCTGCGAACGCGCCAACCAGGGCTGGCGGCGGTTCCTGTCCCTCAACTACGTCACCGGGTTCCTCGTGACGCTGCTGCTGCTCTGGGCGTGGGAGCTCACCCACTGACCGGTTCCTGCCGCCTCGACCGGGGGGCGCGGACGCGCCCGGCGGCCCGGCCCCGGTGGAGGCGCTGCAGCAGCTTGTCGGTCGAGACCATGGCCCCGCCCAGCACCGCCGGGAGTCCGCCGCCCGGGTGGACGGAGGCCCCCACCCGCCACAGCCACGGCCGCAGGGGACTCGTGTGGGCCGGGGTGTGCAACGGGCCGCTGCGCCAGGTCGGGCGCACCGCGCCGTACAGCGCGCCGCCCTCCGAACCGTGCTCGGCGAAATGCGCAGGATCCAGGATCTCCGTGCTCCGAAAGCGATCCGCCAGCGGTCCGGGCAGCCCGAGCACCCGCGCCGAGCGCTCGAGCTCCCGCACGACGAACGGGTCCTCCAGGGTGTACGACTTCCCGTTGGCCGGTGCGGTCAGCAGCAGGGCGAACGTCGCCGCGCTGTTGGGGTAGACCCCGTGCGCCGGATAGTAGTTCGCGAAGGCCATGGTCTGCTCGGGCTCGGCCCCGGCCTCCAGGTCGGCGTAGAGATCGGCCGGGCGGTCGGGCAGGACGACGCCGTGCCGGGGCGTCCCCCCGGGCAGCTCGGCGTCGAGCACCGCGTAGATCCCGATCGCCGAGCAGCTGAGCCTGCGCGGGGACCGGGGAGCGCGACCGGCGAGCAGCCCGTCCAGCTGGTGGGCGTCGAGCCCGCTGACGACGGCGTCGGCCGGATACGTGCCCCGGGCCGTGCGGACGAGGCTGCGTGCGACGGAGATCACCGGTTCCCCGGTGCGGATCTCCACCCCGGAGCCCACCACCAGGCGCTGCAGGGCCTCGACGAGCTCGTAGACCCCGCCCCGGGGGACCCAGACCCCGTCGCGAGCCATGACGGCCGGCATGCTCGCGTACAGGGCCGGGGTCCGCGCGGGGCCGACGCCGGCGTTGAGGGTGTGGATGGCGATGACCTCGCGCAGGCCCTCCGGCATCCAGGTGAGGCTGTCGAGGTAGCTGCGGGTCGTGAGCCTCCGCCCGTACAGCCTCCCCAGCCGGCCCAGCGCGGGATGGGCCGCCCGGTCCAGCACGTCCGTGGTCAGCAACCGCGTGATGTCCGGGCCGAGCACCCCGTGATCGGCCTCGAAGCGGGCCCATGCCGCGTGCCAGGGATGCCCGGGCGGAACGGGCAGCTCGCACCGGGTGCCACGGTAGTAGTAGGTGCCGACCTCCTCGAGGCGCTCCAGCTCGAGCGCAGCGGTCTCCCCGGCCCCCGGAGCGGGCGTCTCCAGGGCGGACGCCTGCGGGCGCGCGGTGCCGGCCGCCCGCAGGCGGTCCAGGCGGCGGAGGAGCTCCTCCCACACGCCCGGGAACGTGAACAGGGACGGCCCGGTGTCCATGCGCTGGCCCGCGGCCTCGATGCGGCGGCTCTTGCCGCCGAGCTGGTCGGCGGCCTCGAGCAGGATGACGTGGTGACCGGCGTGGCCGAGCAGGGCGGCCGACGTCAGCCCGCCGATGCCACCGCCGATGACGACGACGCGGCTCACGGGTACAGCCCCAGGTACAGCGCCACCGTGAGCTGCACGCCGGCCACGGCGCCGGCGACATAGGGGAAGGCGATGGAATGCCTGTACAGCCGGTGCCCCGTCCCGGGTCTCGGGTCCCGCAGGAGGGACACCACGAGCCACCCGGCGATGAGGGCGTTGACCGCGGCCACGGGGATGCTGACCAGCGCGAAGCACAGCGTGGACACGGCCCACCAGGCACCGCTCCACAGGCCCGCCCCGCGCGGGCCCAGCCGGACGGCCGTCGTCGTGATGGCCACTGCCCGGTCCTCCTCGATGTCCTGGACGGCGTCGAACGCGTGCTTGGCGACGCTCCAGGCCATCAGGCCCAGCGCGGCGGGCCACACGGGGGTGTCCCCGAGCGCGTGGGGGACGAAGACCAGGGGGAGCGCGTAGGCGGCGTTGCTCAGCGAGTCGAGATAGGGCCGGCCCTTGAAGCGCAGGGGCGGGGCCGAGTAGAACACGAAGACCAGGACGTACAGCGCGATCCAGGCCAGCGCGGCCGGGGACAGCACGACGGCGAACCAGACGAGGAACGGCACGTTGGTGACGAGCACCGCGGTCCAGATCGTGCGCACCTCGGAGGACTCGATCAGCGCCCCCTCGAGCGAGCCCTTGCGCGGGTTGAGGGCGTCGGTGTCCTGGTCGAAGACGTCGTTGACGCCGTAGATCAGCAGGTTCAACGGGAGGGTGAGCCACAGCAGGAGCGGCAGCGCCTCCCACTGCCAGAGCGCCCCGGCGAGCCACATGCCCACCATGCCGGGACCCAGAGTGTTGACCCAGAGCACCGGCCGGGCGATGTGGACGATCCGCGGCACCGCGGGGACGGATCCTGCCTGGGTCACGGCGGCGGCTCTCCTCGGACGACGGGTGACCGGGGGCCCCCCGGTGCGCCCCACACTACGTGGCTTCCGGCGCCGGCGGGACGGAGGGCGCCGGCGGATCCGGTGCGGCGCAGGTGCGGCCGGACGGTCCACTCGTGCTCCGTCCGGCCGCGGGGCAGACTGTGGGGGTGCGCATGATGCTGCTGACCTCCGGAACCCGCGGCGACGTGGAGCCGTTCGCGGCCCTGGCGCGGTACGCCACCGCACAGGGACATCGCGTCCGGCTGGGGGTGCCGGAGAACTCCGGGGTGGACCTCTCCGGGCTCGACACCGTGAGCCTGGACGTGGACTTCCACCGGCTGATGCGGACCCACGGGCTCTCGCCGTGGACGGCGGTGCGCCACTTCCGCTCCGAGGTGGGCCCGGGGATGCGGAGGATGTTCTCCGCGGCGGTGCGGGAGACCCTCGCGTTCGACCCCGACCTGGTCCTGCACCACCCGCTGATCCTCACGGCACCGGCCGTGGCGGACGCCCTCGGCGTCCCTCGCGCGCTGGCCGAGTTCGTGCCCGTGGCGACGCCCACGCGGGAGTTCTCCGCCCCGGGCGGCCCCACGGTCGCCACGGACCTCGGCCGCTTCAACCGGACGACCTACGCGGTGCCCCGGAGCGGTGCACGGCTGTTCCGCCGGGACGTCGAGCGGGCGTGCCGGCAGCTGCCCGGCGGGCGGGCGCCCGCACCCGCATCGGCGTCCCGCGCCACCCTGATGGGGATCAGCCCGCAGCTGCTGCCCAGACCTGCCGACTGGCCGGCCAGGGTGCACCTGACCGGTTCCTGGCACGACGGCGCGGACGTTCCCGCACCGGACCCCGCGGTGACCGAGTTCGTCCGGGGCGGGCCGTGCCTGGTGGCGACCTTCGGCTCCATGTCGGCCGGCGACCCGTCCGCGCTCGGGAGGACCCTCGTGG
The DNA here is from genome assembly GCF_044462205.1 of Kocuria rhizosphaericola. Taxonomy (NCBI): domain Bacteria; kingdom Bacillati; phylum Actinomycetota; class Actinomycetes; order Micrococcales; family Micrococcaceae; genus Kocuria; species Kocuria rhizosphaericola. The sequence goes on from NZ_JBISWK010000091.1 coordinate 44,080, forward strand.
ACAGCGCGCGTGCCCACGGCCTGCGGACCCTCCTGATCACGGGCTGGGGCGGGTTGGCGCTGCCGGAGGGCAGCCGCGGCGACGACGTGCTCGTCGTGCCGGCCGCACCGCTGGACGCCGTGCTCCCGGACGCCGCCCTGGCGGTTCACCACGGCGGGGCCGGGACCGTGCACACCGTGGCCCGCGCGGGTGTTCCGTCCGTGGTGGTGCCCTTCCTCGTCGACCAGCCCTTCTGGGGCCGGCAGCTGCACCGGCTCGGCGTCGCCGCGCCTCCGATCCCGCGCCGGTTGCTGACGGCGGAGACCCTGGTCCCTGCGGTGGGCGACGCCCTCGCCCGCCGGGAGCGGGCGCAGCGGGTGGGACGCGCGGTGCGGGAGGAGCAGGGGCTGCGGACCGCCCTCGACGTCCTCGGCACGCTCTGAGCCCGGCACCGGTCGCCGCGTCCTCCCGGCCGTGACGGCGGGCCCCGCACCGGCGCGCGCCCGCGGCCGACACATCGGCTCCACTGACGAATGGGCATCGGGAATCATCGCTGTTCCGCACGGGTGGTGACCTCGATACTGGAACGACCGGGCGACGCCCCGCCCGGCAGCACCCCTTCAGGAGGACAAACCATGACCGTCGACCTGCTTCCGCCCCGCCCCGCCCAGGCCGCTGCGCTCCCGGACGAGGCCACGGACGTCGCGACGCCGTCCCGGAGTCTCCGGGACGCACAGCACGGGTGGGACGACGTCGAGCAGAACTGCCCGTACTGCGCGGGGCCCGAGACCGACTGACCGGCGCACGATCTCCGGGGCGCGGGAGCCCGGCGGCAGGACCTCCGTCGTAGTGTGGTCGGGAGCACCCCGACCGTCAGGAGGTCCGTCATGGAGCGGCGTCTGCCCCAGTGGTCCGAGCTGCGCCCGCTCATGCAGTTCGAGACCCCCGCCCTCGACCGCCGCGCGGCCCGGCTGGCCAAGGCCGCGGACCTCTGGGACCTGCGGCGGATCGCCCGCCGCCGCACCCCGCGCCCGGCCTTCGACTACACGGACGGCGCCGCCCAGCGCGAGCTGACCCGCCGGCGCTCGCGGGAGGCGTTCGACGCGGTCGAGCTGCTGCCCCGGATCCTGCACGGCATCGCCGCCCCGAACCTGTCCACGCCGATCGCCGGGACCCGGTCCGCGCTGCCGTTCGGCATCGCCCCGACCGGCTTCACCCGCTTCATGCACTCGGAGGGCGAGATCGGGGGAGTCCGCGCCGCGGAGAAGGCCGGCATCCCCTTCACGCTGTCCACCATGGGCACCCGGTCGCTGGAGGAGGTCGCCGCGGCCGGTCCGGACGCCACCCGCTGGTTCCAGCTGTACCTGTGGAAGGACAGGGCACGGTCCCGGGACCTCCTCGAACGGGCCGCGGCCAACGGCTACGGCACCCTGCTCGTCACCGTGGACACCCCGGTGGCGGGGCAGCGGCTGCGGGACGTGCGCAACGGCATGGTCATCCCGCCCAAGCTCACGCTGCGGACGGTGGTCGACGCCTCCTACCGGCCCGAGTGGTGGTTCAACTTCCTGACCACGGACTCCCTGAAATTCGCGTCCCTCTCGAGCACGAGCGCAGACCTGCCCACCATCACGAACTCGATGTTCGACCCGACCCTGTCCTACCAGGACCTCGAGTGGATCCGCTCCGTGTGGCCGGGCAAGCTCTTCGTGAAGGGCGTGCTGACCCGCGACGACGCCCGGCAGTCCCGGGCCGCCGGGGCCGACGGGCTCGTGGTCTCCAACCACGGCGGCCGCCAGCTGGACCGCGCCCCCGCCTCGCTGCACGCCCTGCCCGAGGTGCGGGACGAGGTGGGCGAGGGCGTCGAACTGATCCTGGACTCCGGGGTCATGAGCGGCGCCGACGTCCTCACCGCCCTGTGCACCGGTGCGGACTTCGTGCTCATCGGCCGGGCCTACCTCTACGGGCTGATGGCCGGCGGGCAGCAGGGCGTGGAGCGGGCCATCGAGTTGCTGGCCGAGGAGGTGCGGATCAGCATGCAGCTGATGGGCGCCGAGACGGTCGCCGACCTGGGCCCGCACCTGCTCGGCACCCGCCGGCACCCCGACCTCTCCCGGAGGGGCGCGCCCAGAGACCAGCGCTGAGCACGACCCCTCGCGGGCGCGGGAGCCGCCGGCTGCTAGAGGTCCGCGAGCACCGACACCGGGTTCTCCACGGCGTCGGCCACCATGCGCAGGAAGCCGCCGGCGGCCCCGCCGTCGCACACCCGGTGGTCGAAGGCGAGGGAGAGCTGGGTGACCTTGCGGACGGCCAGCTGCCCGTCGACCACCCACGGGCGGTCGATGATCCGCCCGATCCCGAGGATCGCGACCTCCGGGTGGTTGATGATCGCCGCGGCCCCGTCCGTGCCGAACACCCCGTAGTTGTTGAGGGTGAACGTGGAGCCGGACAGCTCGGCGGGGCCGGCCTTGCCGGAGCGCGCGAGCTCGGTGAGCCGCCGGAGCTCGGAGTCGAGCCCGCGGGCGCTCAGCGTGTGCGCGTCGCGGATGTTCGGCACCACGAGGCCGCGGTCGGTCTGCGCCGCGAAGCCCAGGTTCACGCCGTCGAAGCGCACGATCTGTTGGCTGCCGTCCTCGAGGGTCTCGATCCGGGTGGCGAGCTCGGGGTGGCGGGCCAGGCCGGCGAGCACGAACCGCGCGATCAGGGCCATGAGCCCCGGGGCCCGCTCGGGGTCCTTCGCCTTGAGCTCGGCGCGCAGCTCCACCAGTTTCGTGGCGTCCACGTCCACCCAGACGGTGGCCTCGGGGATCTCGCTGCGGGAGCGGGTCATGGCCTGCCCGATGGCCTTGCGGATCCCGGCGACCGGGAGCCGCTCGGCCACCCTCAGCCCCGTGCGGGCGTCCACGGCGGACGGCGCCACGGCGGACGGTTCGGGGGCGGGGGACGACGACGGGGCGGCGGCCTCCTGCGGGACCGGTGCCGGCTGCGCAGGGGCGTCCGCCGCGGCGACGACGTCGCGGCGCAGGATGAGCCCGCCGGGGCCCGAGCCGCGCACGGTGGAGATGTCGATCCCACGGTCCTTGGCGAGCTTGCGCACGATCGGCGAGACGACCGTGGGCGCCAGGCGCGGGGCGGAGGCCATCGCGTCGTGGGCGGCGTCCGTGGCCGCGGCCTGCGCCGCCGCCTGCGCGGAACCCTGCTCGTCCGCGGAACCGGCCCGCTTCGGCCGGCGCCGGCGCCCGGCCGTGCCGCCGGCCGGTGTGCCGTAGCCGATGAGCACGCTGCCCGATCCGGCGTCGTCGTCGGAGGCCCCCGCTGCCGCCGCGGGGTCGGCCCCGGCGCGCTCCTCCTCCCGGTAGGAGAGCCCGCCCTTGGGGCCGCCGCCCTGCGGGGCGGGGGTCCCGTCCCGGTCCCCGGTGTCGACGGAGATCAGCGGCGCCCCCACGTCGAGGGTCTGCCCGGAGGTGCCGTGCAGCTGGTGCACGGTCCCCGCGAAGGGGCACGGCACCTCCACGGCGGACTTGGCGGTCTCCACCTCGGCGATCGGCTGGTCCACGGCGACGGTGTCGCCCACCTGGACGAGCCAGCTCACGAGCTCGGCCTCGGTCAGTCCCTCGCCGAGATCCGGCAGGGTGAACGTCTTCACGGTCATGGTCAGTCCTCCCACTGCAGGTCGTCCACGGCGTCGAGGATGCGGTCGACGCTCGGCAGGTAGTGCTCCTCGAGCTTGGGCGCCGGGTACGGGATGTCGAACCCGGTCACGCGGCGCACGGGCGCGGCCAGGGAGTGGAAGCAGCGCTCCTGGACACGGGCGACGATCTCGGCCGCCACGGACGCGAAGCCCGGGGCCTCGGCCACGACCACCACGCGCCCGGTCCTGCGCACCGACGCGGCGACCGTCTCGTCGTCGAACGGGACGATGCTGCGCAGGTCCACGACCTCGAGCGAGCGCCCCTCGGCGGCGGCGGTGGCCGCGGCCGCCAGGGCGGTCGGCACGGACGGCCCGTAGGCCAGCAGCGTGGCGTCCTCGCCGGCGCGGGCGACCACGGCGCGGCCTTCCCGGCGCTCGGGCGCCTCGTTCTCGTAGCGGTCCTTCAGCTCGGCCAGGTCCACGGGTGCCTTGGACCAGTACAGCTTCTTGGGCTCGAGGAACACGACGGGGTCGTCGGAGTCGATCGCCTCCCGCAGCATGAGGTAGGCGTCCTCGACGGTGGCGGGGGTGAAGACCTTCAGGCCCGGGGTGTGGGCGTAGTAGGCCTCGGAGGAGTCGCAGTGGTGCTCCACGCCGCCGATGCCGCCGGCGTACGGGATGCGGATGACGATCGGCAGGCGCACGGCGCCGCGGGTGCGGTTGTGCATCTTCGCGATGTGCGAGGCGACCTGCTCGAAGGCCGGGTAGGCGAAGGCGTCGAACTGCATCTCGATGACGGGGCGCATGCGGTTCATCGCCATGCCCACGGCCATGCCGGCGATCCCGGACTCCGCCAGCGGGGTGTCGAAGCAGCGGGTGCGGCCGAAGCGCTTCGCCAGCCCGTCGGTGATGCGGAAGACGCCGCCGAGGGTGCCGACGTCCTCGCCGAACACGACGACGGCGTCGTCGGCGGCCAGGGCGTCGGCCAGGGCGGTGTTGAGCGCCTGGGCGAAGGTGGCCGGCTTGACCGCCGGGGCCTCGCCGGACGGGGCGGGGGCGTGGAGGGTGCTCACTGTCCGGTCTCCTCTCGGGCGAGCTCGGCGGCCAGGAACTGCTCCTGCTCGGCGAGCTGCGGGGTCTGCTCGGTGTAGACGTGGCGGAACAGCTCGAGCGGGTCGATCTCCACGTCGGCGTTCATGCCGTCGCGCAGGGCCGCGGCGACGTCCTCGGCGGCCGCGGCGATGCGTTGCTCCGCAGCGTCGTCGAGCACGCCCTCCCCGGCGAGGTAGGAGCGCATCCGGGTCACCGGGTCCTTGGCGATCCACTCCTGGACCTCGGCGTCGTCCCGGTAGCGCGTGGCGTCGTCGGCGTTGGTGTGGGCCTGCATGCGGTAGGTGTGCGCCTCGAGGAGGAGGGGCTCGGACTCGGAGCGCGCCAGGTCCACGGCGCGGCGCAGGGTGGCGAGCAGCGCCACGAGGTCGTTGCCGTCCACGCGCTCGCCGGCCATGCCGTAGCCGACCGCCTTGTGGGCGAGGCTCGGGGCCGCGGACTGCTGGGACAGGGGCACGGAGATCGCGTAGCCGTTGTTCTGCACGAAGAACACGACCGGCAGCTTGAACACGGCCGCGAAGTTCAGGGCCTCGTGGAAGTCGCCCTCGCTCGTGGCGCCGTCGCCGCACATCGCCAGGACCACGGTGTCCTCGCCGCGCAGCTTCGCGGCGTGGGCCACGCCCACCGCGTGCAGCAGCTGGGTGGTCAGCGGCGTGGACTGGATGCCCACGCGGTGCTCGTACGGGTCGTAGCCGCCGTGCCACTCGCCGCGGAAGATCGCCATGACCTGCATGGGGTCCACGCCCTTGGTCATGACCGCCACGGTGTCCCGGTAGGTGGGGAACAGCCAGTCGTCCTGCTCCAGGCACAGGGCGGCCGCCACCTGGCACGCCTCCTGGCCGTGGCTGGACGGGTAGACCGCCATCCGGCCCTGGCGGACCAGCGCGGAGTTCTGGTCGTTGACCCGCCGCCCGACCACCAGCTTCTCGTAGGCGTCCAGCAGGACGTCGCTGGCGGGCAGCGGGTACTCGTGGCCGGGGCCGGTGCCCTGCTCCTCGGGGGCGAGCAGCCGCCCGCTCGGGTCGACCATGCGGATCTCGCCGCGGGCCGGGAGCATGTACTGCTCCGGCGTGATGCCGAAGCTCTGGGAGGCCCGGAGGATCGGGTCCTCGGGGGTCTCGGCGGTCTGGCTCATGGTGTCCCCTCGGTCGGTCCCCGGCCCGGACGCGGGCCCGGGAAGGCAGGAAGGCTGGTGCAGCTCTGTCTCCCCAGTATGCGATCCGGACATGGTTCGTACCCAGAGAGCCGGGAAAGTGCAGAAGACTGTGACACACAGTGCACAATATGTGGACGAAATGTTCTAGTGTGGCGTGGAGCACACGCATTCGTCCGACCCGTTCCGCACCCCGCGACCCACCCACCCCGAAGGAGCCCGCCGTGCCCTCGACCCCCGTGCAGCTGGACGAGACCGACCGGAAGATCCTCGCGGAGCTGTCCCGGGACGCGAGGCAGTCGGTGACCGCGATCGCCGCGGCCGTGCACGTCTCCCGGGCCCACGCCTACGCCCGCATCAACCGGCTCCGGGACGAAGGCGTGATCCTGCGCTTCAGCACTGTGATCGACCCCGTGCGGGCGGGGCTGCAGGCCTCCGCGTATGTGACGCTCAAGCTCCAGCAGAACACCTGGCGGGAGCTGTGCGCCCAGCTCCAGGCCATTCCGGCCGTGCACCACATCGCCCTGGTGGGCGGGAACTTCGACGTCATGCTGCTGATCCGGGCCGTGGACACGGTGCACCTGCGGCAGGTGATCTTCGAGCACATCCAGCAGCTGCCCGGCGTGGTGGACACGCAGACGTTCCTGGTCTTCGAGGACATCGACACACGGGCCTGACGCGGGTCCGGTGCGCACGGTCCGCGTCATGAACCGTCACGGTCGTCATCTTCCGTCGCGGGGAGACACCCACTACCTCTGCGCATAGTGTTGTTCCAGCTTCACGAGACGTGACCGCCAAGCTCCGACTGGGTCGCGCACCAACCCCATGCTCATTGGGTGGTTCGGATGAAGAAGCGGCCTGCATCCACTGCGGCACCCCCGGGTGACCGCGGCCGTCCGGTGCGGGTAAGAGCAAGGCACAGGAGCAGCGCCATGTCCATCCCCGTGACCGACCACGACCTCGCGACCCGGCAGATCCACGCCGGCACCCACGGCGACGTCACCCAGCGCACCCTGACGGTGCCGATCTACCAGACCGCGGCGTTCGAGTTCCCGGACTACGAGGCGGCCAAGCAGATGTTCGCCCAGACCCGGCCGGGCTTCACCTACACGCGCACCGGCAACCCCACGGTGGCGGTGCTCGAACAGCGCATCAGCGACCTCGAGGGCGGCGCGGGCGCCGTGGCGACCGGCTCCGGGCAGTCCGCCGTGGCCGTCGCGCTGCTCGCCCTGCTCGGCCAGGGCGCCGGCAAGCACCTCGTGGCCTCCGAGAAGCTCTACGGCGGGACCGTGGACCTGCTCACCGACTCCCTCGCCGACCTCGGCGTCGAGGTGTCCTTCGTGGACCCCACCGACCCGGGGGCGTGGGCCGCGGCCGTGCGCCCCGACACCCGGGCGTTCCTGCTCGAGTCCATCGGCAACCCGCTGGCCACCCTGCCGGACCTGCCCGGGATCGCCGACGTCGCCCGGGCCGCCGGGGTGCCCGTCGTCGTCGACAACACCCTCGCGTCCCCGGCCCTGTACCGGCCGCTCGAGAAGGGCGCCGACATCGTGGTGCACTCCGCCACCAAGTTCCTGGGCGGGCACGGCAACGCGCTCGCCGGGGCGGTCGTGGACGGCGGGACCTTCGACTGGTCCGCGCGGCCCGAGAAGTGGCCGCAGTTCACGCAGGCCCGCGCCCGCTGGGGCGGGCTCAGCCTGGCTGAGAAGTGCGCCGGGGCCAGCCCCTACCTGCACCTGGTCCGGGCCAAGTACGTGCACGACCTGGGCACCACGTTGTCCCCGTTCAACGCCAGCCAGATCCTGCAGGGCACCGAGACCCTCGACCTGCGCGTGGCCCGCCACACGGCCTCCGCCCTCGAGGTGGCCGAGTTCCTGGCCGGGCACCCCGCCGTCGCCCGCGTCCACCACCCCGGCGTGCCCGGGGACCCCGGCGCCGGGATCGCGGCCCGGGACTTCCCGCGCGGGACCGGCTCCGTGTTCTCCTTCGACCTCGCCGCCCCCGACGCCGCCGTGGGACCGTTCATCGACGCGCTCCGGCTGTTCAAGCTGGTCGCCAACATCGGGGACACCCGCAGCCTCGTGGCCCACCCCGCGGCCATGACGCACTGCCGGCTGACCCCCGAGCAGCGTCTGGCCGGCGGGATCGCCGAGACCACGATCCGGCTGTCGATCGGCCTCGAGTCCCCGCAGGACCTCGTGGCCGACCTCGGCCAGGCCCTCGACACCGTCCAGACCACCCGGAAGTGAGCCCCGCCATGACGTCCTCCACCGCCGCCCGCACCCGCCACCGGGGCTTCACGACCACCGCGGTCCACGCCGGCCAGGAGCCGGACCCGCTGACCGGGGCGGTCATCCCCCCGATCTACCAGACCTCCACGTTCGCCCAGGACGGGATCAACGTGCTGCGCGCCGGCCACGAGTACAGCCGTGGCTCCAACCCCACCCGCAACGGCTTCGAGGAGCAGCTCGCGGCCCTGGAGCGCGGCGAGCGCGGATTCGCGTTCGCCTCGGGGATCGCCGCCGAGGACGCCCTGCTGCGCGCGGTCCTGCGCCCGGGCGAGCACATCGTGCTCGGCGCCGACGGCTACGGCGGCACCAACCGGCTGATCACCAAGGTCCTGGCCCCGTGGGACATCGCCTCGACGCCCGTGGACATCACCGACCTCGACGCCGTCCGCGCGGCCGTGCGGCCCGGCTCCACCAAGGTGCTGTGGCTCGAGACACCGTCCAACCCGCTGCTCGGCATCGCCGACGTCGCGGCCTGGGCGGAGCTGGCCCGGGACGCCGGGGCGCTGCTCGTCGTCGACAACACCTTCGCGTCCCCGTACCTGCAGAACCCCCTCGAGCTCGGCGCGCACGCCGTGGTGCACTCCACCACCAAGTACATCGGCGGGCACTCCGACGTGCTCGGCGGCGCCGTGGTCGTCGGGGCGGCCGAGTGGCGCGGGGCCCCGCTCGCGGAGACGGTCGGCTTCCAGCAGTTCGCCGCCGGCGCGGTGGCCGGCCCCCAGGACAGCTACCTGGCCGCCCGGGGGCTCAAGACCCTGAGCCTGCGGATGGAGCGCCACCAGGACAACGCGCAGCGGATCGCCGAGTGGCTGCTGGAGCGCCCGGAGGTCTCGCAGGTGCTCTACCCCGGGCTGCCCGAGCACCCCGGCCACGCGCTCGCGGCCGCGCAGATGCGCGGGTTCGGCGGGATGGTCTCCTTCCGGTCGGCCGGCGGCGAGGCCGCGGCCCGGGCGGTGGCGGAGGGCACCCGGCTGTACTCGCTGTCCGTGAGCCTGGGCGGGGTGGAGTCCCTGATCTGCTACCCCTCCGAGATGACGCACGCCTCCGTCAGGGGCACCGCGCTGGCCGTGCCGGTGGACCTGGTGCGGCTCTCGGTGGGCATCGAGGACGTCGAGGACCAGCTCGAGGACCTCGAGCGGGCGCTCACCGCCTGACCGGCCCGCTCCGGCCATGCCGGGGCGGGGATCCGCCGGCCGAGGACCAGCCGCCGCACCAGGTGCACGAGCACGGCGGTGAACACCGCTGCCCAGGCGCTCAGGACCACCCACAGCCAGGCGGCCCCGACCAGCACCACGATCGGCAGATCGTCCGCGCGGCCCAGGTGGATGCCGGCCACGGCGTACATCCCCAGCGGGAAGACCACGCTCCACGGCGAGGACTCGCAGCGCAGCGGCACCCCGTGCACACGGTGGCGCCACCACCCCGCGGCCACGAGGGCGGGGATCAGCCACGTGGCGAACGCCCAGAACACCACGCCCCGCCCGGCCACGAGCCCGCGGACCACCGCGACCATCGGGGGTCGGACCTCTCCACGCTCCGGGAGGCCGCCAGCACGGTGACGGCGCACGCCCCATCGCCACCCAGTCGGGCGGGGTCAGGTCGACCGGCCGCAGCGGGGTCCGTCTTGATCGACGCCGGGCAGGCCCGGCACACTCGTCGTACGTCTCGTACGTCTCGTACGTCTCGTACGTCTCGTACGTCTCGTACGTCTCGTACGGCGGTCCCGAGCGCCCCGGCGCGTCGGACGGCGCCGGCGTGCTCCCGGGCACGGAGGAGGAGCGATGACGACCGGAGAGGCCGAGGGGTTCGAGCTGCGGCTGGAGCGCCTGCTGGAGGCACCGCGCGCGACGGTGTGGCGCTGCTGGACGGAGCCCGTGCTCCTGGCGCAGTGGTTCGGCCCCCGGTCCTGGAGGACCGAGGTGAAGGCGCTGGAGCCGCGTCCCGGCGGCGCGTCCCACATCGTCATGCACGGGCCGAACGGTGAGCGGTCCGACGGCGAAGCCGTGTTCCTGGAGGCCCTTCCGGAGCGGCGGCTGGTGTTCACCAACGCCTTCGCCCCCGGCTGGATCCCCTCCAGCCGGCCCGCGGTCGTGCCCTTCATGACCACGGTCGTCGACATGTCCGACGCCGGGGACCGGACCCGCCACGTCGTGCGCGCCCTGCACTGGACCGCGGAGGCCCGGGAACGGCACGCCGAGATGGGCTTCCAGGACGGCTGGGCGGAGGCGACCGACCGCCTCGCGGACCTCCTCGGCACGCTCCGGACGGGCCCCGGGGACGGCCGGGGCCCGCACCTGAACGACATGGAGGGAGATCCGCCCTAGTCTGGGCGCATGGACCCCACCATCCGCGCCGACGACGCCACCGCCCCGATCGAGCTCCCCGGACCCGTGGTGAGCACGGAGTGGCTGGCCAGGCACCTCGATGACCCCCGGCTCGTGCTCGTGGACGCGAGCTCCACGCTCAACCGGGTCGACGAGGCCCTGCCCGGCGCTCTGCTCCTGGACCTGGACGGGCCCTTCTCCGACCCGTCCTCGGACCTGCCGCACACAGTGCCCCCGGCGGAGCAGCTGACCGCGGCGGCGCGCGCGCTCGGCATCTCGCGGACGAGCACGGTGGTGGCCTACGACGGCAAGGGGGTCTTCGCGTCCGCCCGGGTCTGGTGGCTGCTGCGGGCCGCCGGCTTCGACCGGGTCGCCGTCCTCGACGGCGGCCTGCCGGCGTGGGTCGCCGAGGGACGGCCCACCGGGGCGCACGCCGCGCCGCCCGCCGAGCCCGGTGACGTCGAGCTCGTTCCCCGCGAGGGCCGCTTCGTCGGGGCGGAGGACGTCGCCCGCGCCCTGGCGGACCCGGGCGCCACCGTCCTGGACGCCCGCTCCGCCGGCCGGTTCGCGGGCACCGCGCCCGAGCCGCGCCCGGGTCTGCGCCCCGGGCACATGCCGGGGGCGGTCAACCTGCCGTACACCGAACTGCAGGACGCGCACGGGCGGCTGCTCCCGCTGCCGCAGCTGCGGGAGCGGATCGCGGCGGCCGCGCCCGAGGGACGGCGGATCGTCACCAGCTGCGGGTCGGGCCTCACGGCGTGCGTCCTGGCGCTCGGCGCCCACCTGGCGGGCCGCGAGGACGTCGTGGTCTACGACGGTTCCTGGAGCGAGTGGGGCCGCCCGGGTCCCCGGCCCGTGGCGGGCCCCGAAGGGGTCAGCCGTGGGCCGGAGTCCCCCCGGCCGGAGTGATCCGCCCGGCGGCCTGTTCCGCCTGTCCCGTCTCGTCCGTGTCGCCGGGACCTGGATCCTCGAGCGCGGCGGCCGTGGCGAGGATGTTGCGGGCCATGGACGGGAAGATGAACCCGTGGAAGGGCCACACGCCCCACCAGTAGAGCCGGCCCGGCAGGCCCCGGGGGAAGAAGATGGCCCGCTGCGTGTACCGGCTGCCGCCGTCCTCGGGCTCCACGGACAGCTCGAGCCACGCCCGGCCGGGGGTGCGCATCTCGGCGTGCAGGAGCAGCTTGTGCCCCTCCTCCATGTCCTCGACGCGCCACCAGTCCACGTACTCGCCGACGTGCAGATCCGTGGCGTCGCGGCGGCCGCGGTTCAGGCCGGCCCCGCCCACGAGCTTGTCCATGACGCCGCGCAGCTGCCACGCCAGGGGCAGCGAGTACCAGCCGTTGCGACCGCCGATGGACTCGATGACCCGCCACACCTGCTCGGGCCGGGCCGGGCCCGTGCGGCTGCGCTCGTCCACGAACACCGTGCGCCCGGCCCAGTCCGGGTCCGAGGGCAGCGGGTCCGCGGCGGCCTCGGAGGAGCTGTAGTGGACGTCCCACGTGGTCTCCACGGAGTTGTCCTCGATCTTCTTCAGCGCGAGGGCCACCGCACGGCGGTAGCCGGCCAGCCCTTCGGGGGGCTGCGGGATGTAGTCGTCGATGTCGTGCTCGGCGGACACGGCGTCGTGCTGCAGCGACTGCACGAGCGGCACCGCCAGGCCCAGGGGGATCGGGGTGACCATGCCCACCCAGAACCCCGACAGCCGCGGCGCCGGGAGGGGCAGGTGGAAGACGGTGCGCCGGCGCAGCCCGGCGACCCGGGCGTAGCGGCGCATGGCGTCGGCGTAGGTCATGACGTCGCGGGAGCCGATGTCGAAGGTGCGGTTGAGGCCCTCCGGCAGGTCCATCGCATGGATCAGGTAGTACAGCACGTCGCGGACGGCGATGGGCTCGATGCTGTTCGTCACCCAGGACGGGGCCGGCATGATCGGGAGGGTGTCGCCGAGGTGGCGGATCATCTCGAAGGACGCCGAGCCGGAGCCGATCACCACACCGGCCTGGAGGACCACCGCCGGGACGGAGCTCTCGAGCAGGATCTCGCCCACCCGGACCCGGGAGCGCATGTGCTGGGAGAGCTCCACGCCCTGGGGGTGCAGGCCCGAGAGGTACACGATGCGCCGCACCCCGGCCCGCTCGGCGGCCCGGGCCACGGTGCGGGCCATCTCGGCCTCCTCCTCCTCGAACTGCCGGGAGCCGCCCATGGAGTGCACGAGGTAGTACAGGGTGTGCACGTCCTGGCACGCGGCGGTCATCCCGTCGAGGTCGTTGAGGTCCGTCTCGGCGACCTCCACCTGGTCCCGCCACGGCACGGCGCGCAGCTTGCCGGGGGACCGGACGGCGACGCGCACGGTGTGCCCGGCCTCCAGCATCCTGGGGGTCATGCGCCCTCCGATGTAGCCGGTGGCACCGGTGATGAGGACGCGCTGGGGAGAGCTCATGGCCTGCCTTTCGTGCGGGTGCCGTGAGCCTACCAACGCCGCCCGACAGGCACCCGGCCCGCCTCTCGTCCACCGTGCTCCGGCCCGTGCTCCGGCATGCGGAACGGCCGCGGTGCCGGAGCACCGCGGCCGTTCGACGAGCCGTCCCCCGGGGACGGATCAGGGCAGGGCGAGGCGGAAGATCTTCCCCCAGTAGGAGCCGACCTGCTTGGGCAGCGGCCCGGTCGTGTAGGGCAGGCCGTAGCGCTCGCAGATCTCCCGGACCTTCACGGCGACCTCGGCGTAGCGGTTCGAGGGCAGGTCCGGGAACAGGTGGTGCTCGATCTGGAAGGACAGGTTGCCGGTCATGAGGTGCATCAGCCTGGACCCGGAGATGTTCGCCGAGCCGAGCATCTGCCGCAGGTACCAGTCCCCGCGGGTCTCGCCCTCGATCTGCTCCTCGGTGAACGTGTCCACGCCCTCGGGGAAGTGACCGCAGAAGATCACGGCGTGCGCCCAGATGTTGCGGGCGGCGTTGGCGGTCAGGGTCGCGCCCAGCGCCTGCTTCCCGGAGCCGGTCAGCGCCGCGGCGGCGGGCGTGGCCACGTAGTCCTTGGCGACCTGCTTGAGGAACTTGGCGCCGAGGGCCTTCAGCCCCTGCTTGAGGTCGGCCTTCGACTTGGTCCCCTCCCGCACCTGGTCGAACTCCAGGTCGTAGATGGCGATGCCGAACTCGAAGACGGGGGCGAGCATCGCGTTGTAGAGGGGGTTGCCGAGGTTCCACCACTGCCAGGGCTGGCCCTCGTCCACGCGGAAGACGTTGTACCCGACGTCGCGGTCCTTGCCGATGACGTTGGTCCAGGTGTGGTGCAGGTCGTTGTGGGTGTGCTGCCACGCCTTGGACGGGGTGACGAAGTCCCACTCCCAGGTGGTGGAGTGGATGTCGGGGTCGCGCATCCAGTCCCACTGCCCGTGCAGCACGTTGTGGCCGATCTCCATGTTCTCCAGGAT
>NZ_JBISWK010000092.1:0-13477 GCF_044462205.1 Kocuria rhizosphaericola
CAGAAAGGACCTTTCCGTGGACAATCTTGCTGTGCTGAGCCTTTTGGCTCTGCTGCCCATCCTGCTGGTGGGCGTGCTTTTGGCCGGGTTCCGGTGGCCGGCCAAGTTCGCGATGCCGGTGGGGTATCTCACCGCGGTGGTGGTGGCGCTGGTGGTGTGGCGGATGAGCTTCACCGGGGTGCTGGCGGCGACCATCGAGGGCCTGGTCGTGGCCGTCACCTTGCTCTACATCGTCTTCGGGGCGCTGCTGCTGCTGTCGACCCTCACGGTGGGCGGGGCCATGGCCACGATCCGGGCCGGGTTCAACAACATCTCCGCCGACCGGCGGGTCCAGGCCATCATCATCGGCTGGCTCTTCGGGTCCTTCATCGAGGGCGCCTCGGGCTTCGGCACCCCGGCCGCGGTGGTCGCCCCGCTGCTGCTGGCCATGGGCTTCCCCGCGATGGCCGCCGTCATGGTCGGTCTCATCATCCAGAGCACCCCCGTGAGCTTCGGAGCGGTCGGCACCCCCATCCTGGTGGGCGTGACCAACGGCCTGGGCGGTGATCCCGCGGTCGCCGAGCGCGTCAGCGCCCTGGGCGTGACCATGCCCGAGTTCGTCAGCTCGATCGGTTTCTACACCGCGGCCATCCACGCCGTGGTGGGCATCCTCATCCCGCTGATCCTCGTGAGCATGCTCACCGGGTTCTTCGGCCCCGACCGCCGCTTCCGCGACGGACTGGCCGTGTGGCCCTTCGCGGTCTACGCCTCCCTGGCCATGACCGTTCCCTACGTGCTGGTGGCCCGTTTCCTCGGGCCCGAGTTCCCCGCGATGTTCGGCGGGCTCCTGGGCCTGGTGCTGGTGATGCTCACCTCCAGCAAGGGCTTCCTGATGCCCCAGGACACCTTCGACTTCGGCCCCCGCGCCGAGTGGCCCGCCCGCTGGATGGGCACCATCGAGCCGGCCCAGGCCACGGACGTGTCCACGCACATGAGCGTGGTCCGGGCCTGGGCCCCCTACGCCCTGATGGCCGGGCTGCTGGTGGCCACCCGGGTCATCGCCCCGCTGAAGGAGTTCCTGACCGGCCTGGCGATCCCGTTCGAGAACATCCTGGGCACCGAGATCACCACCACCGTGCAGCCGTTCTACCTGCCGGGGTTCCTCATGATCCTGGCCTCCCTCTTCGCCTACGCGCTGCACCGGATGAACTCCCGGGAGATCGCCCGCACGCTGAAGATCTCGGCCGGTCAGCTCGCCGGCACCGCCGCCGCGCTGCTCTTCGCCGTGCCGCTGGTGCGCGTGCTCATCCAGTCCGGCCCGGCCCTCAACGACTCGGGGCTCTCCAGCATGCCGGTCACCCTCGCCGAGGGGGCCGCGGCGATCTCGGGCAGCTCCTGGCCGCTGATCGCGCCCTGGATCGGGGCGCTGGGGGCCTTCGTGGCCGGGTCCAACACCGTGTCCAACCTGACGTTCTCCCAGTTCCAGTTCTCCACCGGTGCCGCGATCGGCCTGGAGCGCCCCGAGCTCGTGGTCGCCGCCCAGGCCGTCGGCGGGGCCGGTGGCAACCCGATCGCCATCCACAACATCGTGGCCGCCTCCGCCACCGTGGGACTGCTCGGACGCGAAGGAGACCTGCTGCGCAAGACCATCATCGTGACCACCTACTACTGCCTCGCCGGCGGCGCGGTCGCCTACCTCTTCATCCACGGCCTGGGCCTCAACCTGGGCACCATCATGCTGGTCCTGCTCATCACCGGACTCGCCCTCCTGGCCCACCGACTCTGGCGCACGGACACACCGACCCAGCAACGGGGCAACACCCGCTCCCGCGTCTGATCCGGCGCGCGACGGCACCCCCGTGCACGACGGCCCCCGGTCCCGGCCGGGGGCCTTCGTCCCCCTCGGCCCGGCGGCCCCCGCACTTCCCTAGACTGGTCCGCGTCCCGACCACCCCCTGAGGAGCCCCCGTGCCCGCAACATCGCGCATGTACACCGTCGTCCTCGACTGGCTCGAGGAGCGCCTGCGCTCGGGCGGGATCTCGGTGGGCGACAAGCTGCCCGGGGAGCGCCACCTGGCCGAGGAGTTCGGCATCTCCCGGGCCTCGGTGCGGGAGGCGATCCGGATCCTCGACGCCATGGGGCTGGTCCGCTCCTCGACCGGATCGGGGCCCAACGCCGGGGCGATCGTCATCTCGGAGCCCTCGGCCGCGCTCGGCTGGGCACTGAGGATGCACGTGGCCACCCGGTCGCTGCCGGTGCGGGACCTGGTGCAGACCCGGCTGCTGCTCGAGACCCAGTCCGCCCGCGAGGCGGCCGCCGGGGCCGAGACCCCGGAGCGGGCGGCGGTGCTCGAGCACGCGGCGGAGCTGGTGGCCTCCATGGAGGACCCCGCCCTTCCGGACGAGCGCTTCCACGCCGACGACGCGCAGTTCCACATCCTGCTGGCGTCCCTGGCCGGCAACGTGGTGGTCGAGACGATCATGTCGTCGTTGCGCCAGGCCACCATCGGGTACGTCCAGGAGACCGTCGCCGGTCTCGACGACTGGCCCCAGGTGCGCCGGACCCTGCAGGAGCAGCACCGGGCGATCCTGCTCGCCACCCAGGAGCGCCGGGGGGAAGACGCCGCCGCCGCGCTGCGGGAGCACATCACCTGGTTCTTCGGCCACAGCGCCGCCGCCCGGGAGGAACAGGACCGGCCGGCCTGATCGGAGGACCCCTGGGACGAACGAGAGCGGCCCCACCGGTTCCGGTGGGGCCGCTCTCGATCGTGGAGTCGCGGGGCAGAGGTTGCACGGTAGGGGGCCATCGGCCGAGGGGGGTGCAAGGTGATCCAAGCCTTGCGCGGCCGCATCCCGGTCCAGGGGGGACTGTCCCGGGGCGGCCCCCTACCGTGAGCAGGTCGGTGGACCATCCGGTCCGGGGCTCGGCCTCATGGGGGGTTGGGCCGTGCGCCGTGGGGATGTCTCTCACTCATCCACCGACTTTTCTTCTCTGCTCGCACTACCGATCATGCCGGGTTTACCAATGCAGATGAATGCACTTTTGTCTACACATCGACTGGACTTCCGTCCGGATGCCGCGCCCTCGGAGCGGCGCTCGACTCAGGGGTCGCGCAGCTGCGGATCCACGAGCCCGCTCTGGTACGCCTTGATGAGCGCCTGCACGCGGTCACGGACGCCGAACTTCTCGCAGACCCGCCCGAGATAGGCCTTCACGCTGCCCTCGGAGACGTGCATCTGCTCGGCGATCTCCCGGTTGCTCAGCCCCTGCGCCAGCAGGGTCACGGTCTCCATCTCCCGATCGGTGAGCAACGAGCGCAGGCCGTCGTCGGCCGAGCGCTCCTGCTGCTGGTCCGGCACCGAGATGACGTTGTCCGCGAGCGCACGGGCGATCGCCGGGGAGAGGGCGATCTCGTTGTTGAGCACCTGGTTCACGGCGTCGATGATCTCGTCGGGCCGGGCGTCCTTGACCAGGTAGCCGGCCGCGCCGGCACGCAGGGCCGGCACCACGAACTCCAGGGTCGAGAACGTCGTGAGGGCCAGCACCTTGGACCGGGGGCTGCGCGAGGTGATCTCGCGTGTGGCCTCGATCCCGTCCATCACGGGCATCTTCATGTCCATCAGCACCACGTCCGGGTCGGACGCCAGACATCGGTCGACGCCCTCTCGTCCGTTGGAGGCCGTCGCGATGACCTCGAACCCGGGCTCGGCCGAGAAGAAGGACTTCAGGGCCTCCAGCATCAACGGCTGGTCGTCCACGACAAGCACTCTGCAATCAGTCACTCGCACAGTCTATTTTTCCGTGTCCCCCAAAGTGCAACACGTCATATTCGACAAAAGTCACAAATGGTCTGGACAAAGGTCGATAGGCCCGAGTGGTTAACGTTGGCAACATGGAACGTACCAGGGCAGCACACCCCCCTCGCGGCCGGGACATCTCTCCCCCCACCCCTGCCGCAACCCCCCGATCCGGTGCTGTCCTCGTGATCCAAGGAGCCCCCCATGTCCAAGAAGAAGCTGACCACCGCCATCGCCTCGGCCGCCCTCGCCGCGTCCTTCATCGTCGGCCCCGCGGCCCCCGCCAATGCTTTGATGGTTCAGAAGCCGCAGGCACCCGGTTACGTCATGTGCGGATGGTTCCCGTTCCTCTGCCGATGATTTTTCCTCGGATGCGGTACACCTTTGGGTGTGACTGACATAGCAACACTCGCAGAGCGACCACCTCGCACAGCTCCGAAGACATCGTTCTTCCAAGCCGAACCCATCGGCATGTGGCTGTCCGTGGTGGTTCTTCTGTATCCCGGCGTGACTCTGCTGACGCAGCTCCAGTACTTGTTCCAGCATTTCACAGGCGACGTCAACGCCGATCTGATGCTGACTCTCGACGCAATTCTCTCCTCAGCTGCGATCGGCATGCTCGCCTGGCGGTCGACCTACGCTTCGGCCGCCTCGCTGGCTTGTCTCGTCACGTCCTTGCTGGCCAACTATCAGGCGTCCGCGATCGTCACCGTCTTCGTGGTGACGGCCGCGGTCGCTGCCACGGCGACCAGGAAGTTCCTCGTCGTACATCTGCTCGTGTACTTCGTCTGGGCGGTCGCCTCCGCGATGGTCCACGGGCCGTTCGACTCCCCTTTGTTCTGGTTCACGTTCAACGGACTGCTCGTGGCGACCTTGGCAGGTTCCGCGGTCAGGTACTTCCAGGGCCAACGTCGCAAGAACGAGGAGCGGGTCCGGGACCTCGAGGTCCTCAACGAGCGGCTCCGGGAGGACGAGCGGCAGGCGCTGGCCCGGGATCTGCACGACGTCGTCGCCCACGAGCTCACCCTCATCACGATGCAGACCATGAGCCGGCGCCGCTCCGGGGACGTGAGTGAGCTGCACCAGGTCCTCGAGACCGTGGAGGACGCCGCACGCTCGGCCCTGCACGAGCTGCGGGTGCTGCTGCGCCTGCTGCGCAACGAGAACGAAGGGGAGCACCCCCGGGACGTCACGGGCGCCGGCCTGGCCATCGGCAGCCTGGAGCACGTGGTCACGTCCCTCGCCGCGAGCCTGCGGGACCTCCGCTTCGAACCGGACGTCGCCATCACCGGGGACCTGGAGGCCATGCCCACGACCGTGCGCGGCACGGCAGCCCGCATCCTGCAGGAGTCGGTCACCAACATCATCAAGTACGCCCCGCGCGGGTCCCTCTGCCGGATCGAGTTGACCGCGGACGACCACGAGCTGCGCCTGCGCGTGTCGAACCCCATGCCGCGGAGCACCCAGCGCTCGGGCAGCCACTCCTCGGAGATGTCCTCGGGGCTCGGCCTGCGCGGTATCGCGGAGCGGGTGTCCCTGCTGGGCGGTCATGCCGAGAGCGGCTCCGCGGACGGCCAGTGGGTCCTCGACGTGTGCCTTCCGGTGGACGGCCGGGAGGCCCTGTGATCCGCCGGGCCGAGGTGGACCCCGGCCTGGCGCGGCGCGTGGCGGACGTCGTCGCGGGGATCCCCCCGGGCCGGGTGCTGTCCTACCGGGACGTCGCGGAGCTCGCGGAGTGCCGCTCCCCGCGCGTGGTGGGCACGGTCATGGCGCGCAATCCGACCGGGGAGGAACTCCCCTGGTGGCGCGTGGTCACCGTGCAGGGCACCCTCGCCGACCACCTGCAGGCCGAGGCCCGGGACCGGTACCGGGAGGAGGGCACGCCGCTGCGCGAGGACGACCGGCACCTCGTGCGCGTGGACATGGTCCGCGCGCTGTGGAGCCCGGACTCCCCCGGCACCTGACCCCGCTCAGTAGTCGGGCGGGCCCGCCACCTGGAAGAAGCTGCCGTCCGGGTCGAAGGTCCGGCCGGTGAGCCGCTCGAACGCCTCGACGTAGCGCGCGCGGGTCCGCTCCACCACCTGCTCCGGCAGCGGGGGGACGGGGCCGGTCCCGTTCCAGCCGGACTCGTCCGAGCGCAGCCAGTCCCGCACGTACTGCTTGTCGAAGGAGGGCTGGGCCTTGCCCGGCTCGTAGGTCTCGGCGTCCCAGAAGCGGGAGGAGTCCGGGGTGAGCACCTCGTCCCCGAGGGTGATCGCGCCGCGGTAGGAGTCCAGGCCGAACTCCACCTTGGTGTCCGCCACGATGATCCCGCGATCGCGGGCGATCCTCTCGGCGGTGGTGTAGATCTCCAGGGTCAGCTCGCGCAGGCGGTCGGCCACGGCGTGGCCGACCCCGTCGGCCATCTCCTGGAACGTGATGGGCAGGTCGTGCTCGCCCACCTCCGCCTTGCCGGTCGGGGTGAAGATCGGCTCGGCGAGCCGGGAGCCGTCCACGAGCCCCGGGGGCAGCTCGATGCCGCAGACCTCGCCGGTCTCCCGGTAGTCCTTGAGCCCGGAACCGGTCAGGTAGCCGCGGGCGATGCACTCGACGGGGAACATCGACAGGTTCTTGCAGACGACGGCGCGACCTCGGACGGACTCGTGCACGTCGGTCGACAGGACGTGGTTGGGCACGCCCGCGAGCTGCTCGAACCACCACAGGGACAGCTGAGTGAGGATCTTGCCCTTGTCCGGGATCTCCGTGGGGAGGATCTCGTCGAAGGCGCTGATCCGGTCCGTGGCCAGCACCAGGACCGAGCCGGCCCGGTACTCGGCGTCGTCGTGGATGGCCACGCCCGTGGCCCGCAGCCGCGACTCGTCGGGGACGTAGAGCTCCCGGACCTTGCCGGAGTAGATGTGCATCCACCCGGGGATCTCGGGCGGAGTGGTGACGGTGCCCTGCTCGGTCATGCCTGCTCCTGACGGGGTCGGGGATCGGAGGCGCCGGGAACGGTGATCCGGCCGCGGGCGGCCTTCAGCGCGATGTCGGTGCGGTGCTGGGAACCCTCGAGCGCCACGAGTCCCACGCCCCGGTACGCGCGCTCGCGGGCGTCGTCGAGGTCCGTCCCGAGGCCCACGACGGCGAGGACCCGGCCGCCGGCGGAGACGATGCGCCCGGCGTGCTCACCGTCCTGGGCCCGGGCGGTGCCGGCGTGGACCACGTGCACGCCCTCGAGGGCCTCGGCCTCCTCCAGCCCGCCGATCGGGTCGCCCTTCCGGGGACTGTCGGGGTAGTCCTGCGCGGCGACGACCACCGCGACGGCCGTCTCGGGCCGCCAGCGCAGCCGCTCGGCCTCGTCGAGACGGCCGGCCGCGGCGTCGCGCAGCAGCCGCCCGAGCGGGGTGGTGAGCCGGGCCAGCACGGCCTGGGTCTCGGGGTCCCCGAAGCGGGCGTTGAACTCGATGACCCGCAGACCGCGGGTCGTCACGGCCAGCCCGCAGTACAGCACGCCCACGAACGGGGTGCCCCGGCGGCGCATCTCGTGGACCGTGGGGCGGGCCACGCGCTCCACGACCTGGTCCACGAAGCCCTCGGGCAGCCACGGCAGCGGCGTGTAGGCGCCCATCCCGCCGGTGTTGGGGCCCTCGTCGTCGTCGTGGATCCGCTTGAAGTCCTGGGCGGGGCTCAGCGGGATCACGCGGGAGCCGTCGGTGAGCACGAACAGGGACACCTCGGGGCCATCGAGGAACTCCTCGACCACCACGCTCCCGCCCGCGGCGAAGCACGCCGTGGCGTGCTCGAGCGCGGCCGCGCGGTCGGAGGTGACGACCACGCCCTTGCCCGCGGCGAGCCCGTCGTCCTTGACGACGTACGGGGCGCCGAAGGTGTCCAGGGCGTCGGCGGCTTCCTCCTCAGTGGTGGCGACCCTCGCCATCGCGGTGGGCACCCCGGCGGAGGCCATGACCTCCTTGGCGAACGCCTTGGAGCCCTCGAGCCGTGCGGCCGCCCGTGAGGGACCGAAGACGAGGAAGCCCGCCTCGCGCAGGGCGTCGGCCACGCCGGCCACCAGCGGGGCCTCGGGCCCGACGACGACGAGGTCCACCGCGAGCTCACGCGCCAGCGCGGTGGCCGCGGCGGGGTCGGCGGCGTCCACCGCGTGCACCGGGACGAGCTGGGCGATCCCGGCGTTGCCCGGCGCGCAGTGCACCTGCTCGACCTCGGGATCTGCCAGCAGTGCGCGGATGATTGCGTGTTCGCGGCCTCCGGGGCCCAGTACCAGAACCTTCACGCCCTCAGGCTAGTTGGCGGCACCGGGAAGTGGCACATCGTTCCCGGCATGCGGGCACGCTCCTGCGGCACCGGTGGTTCCGGCCCCGCTGACATACTGGGGCGATGCAGACCTTCACCTCGGACCGTGCCGTGGACCTCGCCGTGCTCGAGCGCAGCGGCTTCGTCGAGTCCCGCCACCGCGGCTCCGCCGTGGTCCTGGCTCCGGACGGGGCCGTGGCGGTGGAGCTGGGCGACATCGGCGCCCCGATCTTCCCCCGCTCCACGCTCAAGCCGTTCCAGACCATCGCCGCCATGAAGGCCGGGGTCCCGCTGCGCGGGGCCCAGGTGGCCATCGCCTCCGCGTCCCACATCGGCTCCTTCGAGCAGCTGGACGCCGTGAGCTCGATCCTCGGGGCCGCCGGCCTGACCGAGGACGCGCTCCAGTGCCCGCCGGACTGGCCCGAGGACGAGGAGGTCCGCACGGAACTCGTGCGGGCCGGCCGGGGCAAGGCCCGGATCTGCATGAACTGCTCCGGCAAGCACGCCGCGTTCCTGTGGGCCTGCACCGAGAACGACTGGCCCACGGAAAGCTACCTGGACCCGGAGCACCCCCTGCAGCGGACCGTGCTGGAGACCGTCGAGGAGTTCTCCGGCGAGCGCGTGGCCCACGTGGGCGTGGACGGGTGCGGAGCACCCCTCGCGGCGATCTCCCTGACCGGTCTCGCCCGGGCGTACTCGACCCTGGGCCGGGCAGCGGGCAATCTCGACGCCGACGCCCGCGCCGCCACGGTGGCCCAGTGCATGCTCGACTACCCCGAGCTCGTGCACGGGCCCGGCAAGTACAACACCGTGGTCATGGAGGAGCTGGACGTCGTGGCGAAGCTCGGCGCGGAGGGCGTGCTCGCGCTGGGCACCCGCACCGGGTGGTCCGTGGCGCTCAAGGTCCTCGACGGCGGCTCCCGCGCCAACGCGCTCGTCGGCCTGAGCCTGCTCGCCCACGCCGGGGCCGTGCCCGCCCCGGCGGCCGCCGCGGTGATCGGGCGGGTCGTGCGCCCGATCATGGGCGGGTCCCACCCCGTCGGCCGGCTCCGCCTGGCGGACCCCCTCCTGGAGCTGCTCGGACCGGAGCTGGTCCGGGCGCTCGGGCAGGACTAGGCCGTGGCCCGCCGCCGCGTCGATCCCGCGGACGGGACCCTGGCCCTGAGCGCCTGGCGCGCGGACCCGGACGGCACCCCGCGCCGGACCGTGGCCACCGCCGTGCGCTACTCCCTCGAGGAGCTCGCCGAGCGGGTGCCCGGCAACAGCGTGGAGGTGCGCGTCCCGCCCTTCGGCGTGACCCAGTGCGTGGCCGGGCCCCGGCACACCCGCGGCACCCCGCCCAACGTCGTCGAGACCGACGCCCGCACGTGGCTCGGCCTGGTCACGGGCGCCGTGACCTGGCCGGAGGCCGTCGCCTCGGGCGCGGCTGTGGCCTCGGGCACAAGGACCGATCTCGCGGACGCCCTGCCCCTCTTCGACCGGTAGCCTTGAAGACATGAGCTCCACTCCCTCATCCCCTTCCGCGCGCCCGTCCCCGCGGAAGTCCCCGCGCCGGCGCCGCCGGGAGCGGGCGGCCGTGCCGCTGGCCGCCGCCGGCAGCCAGCAGATGACCCTGCGCCGCGCCCCCAACATCTGGGCCTTCGTCCTGCTCGGCGGCGTCGTCGGCGCCGTCGTGGGCGTGCTCGTGGGGCTGTCGGGCGGCGGCAGCGCCGAATTCACCCAGGGGGCCGTGACCCTGTTCATGGTCTCCGTCTGCACGGTCCTGGGCCTCGCGGCCGGGGCCGTCCTGGCCCTCGTGCTGGACCGGGTGTCCGTGGCCCGGGCACGGGCCGTCACCACCGAGGTCGTGGACGGGGACGACGACGCCCCCTCCGGCGCGCCGGAGGACGCCCCCCGGCCCACCGACCCCCGAAGCTCGAGAGAAGGCTGATCGACGTGGTTCGCCCTGATGGACAACTCAGCCACGACCTGCTCCCCGGAGAGAAGGGCCCCCAGGACGCGTGCGGCGTGTTCGGTGTCTGGGCCCCCGGCGAAGAGGTCGCGAAACTGGCCTACTACGGCCTGTACGCCCTGCAGCACCGCGGCCAGGAGTCCGCCGGCATCGCGGCGAGCGACGGCAACCGCATCTCGGTGTACAAGGACATGGGCCTCGTCTCGCAGGTCTTCGACGAGGCGACCCTGACCACCCTGACCGGGCACCTGGCCGTGGGCCACTGCCGGTACTCGACCACGGGCGGGTCCCACTGGGCCAACGCCCAGCCCACGCTGGGGGCCACCCCGCACGGGACCGTGGCGCTCGCGCACAACGGCAACCTCACCAACTCGGCGGAGCTCTACGAACTGCTCATCGACAAGTCCGGCTTCCCTTCGCAGGGCGAGATGGCGCAGGGCAACACCACGGACACCGCGCTGGTCACCGCGCTGCTGGCCGAGCACCCGCACGGCTCCCTCGAGGACGCGGCCATGCACCTGCTCCCCCAGCTCGTGGGCTCCTTCTGCCTGGCCTTCATGGACGAGAACGCCCTCTACGCCGCCCGCGATCCGCAGGGCATCCGCCCGCTGGTCCTCGGCCGGCTCGACCGCGGCTGGGTGGTGGCCTCGGAGACCGCCGCGCTGGACATCGTGGGCGCGTCCCTGGTCCGCGAGATCGAGCCCGGCGAGTTCGTGGTGATCGACGAGCACGGCCTGCGCTCCCAGCGCTTCGCCGAGACCCGCCGCGCCGCGTGCGTGTTCGAGTACGTCTACCTGGCCCGCCCGGACACCACCATCAACGGCCGCTCCGTGTACGAGTCCCGCGTGGAGATGGGCCGCAGGCTCGCCCGGGAGCACCTGGTCGACGCCGACCTCGTCATGCCGACCCCGGAGTCCGGGACGCCCGCCGCCATCGGCTACGCCGAGGAGTCCGGCATCCCGTTCGGCAACGGCCTGGTCAAGAACGCCTATGTAGGACGAACGTTCATCCAGCCCTCGGACACCATCCGCCAGCTCGGCATCCGGCTCAAGCTCAACCCGCTGAAGTCCGTGGTCGCGGGCAAGCGGCTCGTGGTCATCGACGACTCGATCGTGCGCGGCAACACCCAGCGCGCCCTCATCCGGATGCTCCGGGAGGCCGGGGCCGCCGAGATCCACGTGCGGATCTCCTCCCCGCCCATCAAGTGGCCGTGCTTCTACGGCATCGACTTCGCCTCCCGCGCCGAGCTGATCGCCAACGGCCTCGGGGTCGAGGAGATCAGGGCGTCCCTGGGTGCGGACTCCCTCGGCTACATCTCCGAGGCCGGGATGATCGCCGCCACCCTGCAGGAGCGGTCCGAGCTGTGCACGGCGTGCTTCTCCGGGACGTACCCCACCCGCCTGCCGGACGCGGACAAGCTGGGCAAGAACGTCTTCGAGACCAGCCAGCCCGTGGACTCCTCGCCCCGCCGGGCCTCCGGCGGCCCGTCCGTGGCGCAGCGGCCGGAGCACGCCTCCGCCGTGTCCATCGACACCCGCCCCTCGGCCACCGACGGCGTCTCCCGCCGACCGGCCGAGCACACCAGCATCTCCGACGAGGACCCGGGAGTCCAGGCGACCTCCACCGGGTGCGACCCCGGGCCCGACGCCGACCTCGAGGACCTGATCCTGCCGGCGGACCGGGTTCCCGCCGGACCCACCACCGGGCCCGGTTCCCAGCACGCCGCCCAGCACGAGACCGCGAAGGACGCCTGACATGGCCCAGCCCCCCTCCTCCACGAACCGCACCGTCACCTACGCCAGCGCGGGCGTGGACGTCGAGGCGGGAGACCGCGCCGTCGAGCTCATGAAGAGCGCGGTCAAGGCCACCCACACCCCCAACGTGATCGGCGGGGTCGGCGGGTTCGCCGGGCTGTTCGACGTCTCGGAGCTGCTCGCCTACCGCAAGCCCTACCTCGCCACCTCGACCGACGGCGTGGGCACGAAGGTCGCGATCGCCCAGACCCTCGACGTGCACGACACGATCGGCTTCGACCTCGTGGGCATGGTCGTCGACGACATCGTCGTGGTGGGCGCCAAACCCCTGTACATGACCGACTACATCGCCACGGGGCGCGTGGTGCCCGAGCGGATCGCGGACATCGTGCGCGGCATCGCCGCGGCCTGCGAGCAGGCCGGCACCGCACTGGTCGGCGGGGAGACCGCCGAGCACCCGGGGCTGCTCCGCCCGGACGAGTACGACGTGGCGGGGGCCGCCACCGGTGTGGTCGAGGCCGACGAGCTGCTGGGCCCGGACCGCGTGCGCGCCGGTGACGTGGTCATCGGCATGGCCTCCTCGGGCCTGCACTCCAACGGGTACTCCCTGGTCCGCAAGGTCATCAACGTGGCCGGGTGGTCCCTGGACCGGCAGGTCTCCGAACTCGGCCGCACCCTGGGCGAGGAGCTGCTGGAGCCCACCCGCGTCTACGCCGCCGACGTCCTCGACCTCGCCGCCGCCTTCCCCGTCAACGGTCCCGACCGGACCACGGGCCGCGGAGTCCGCGGCTTCAGCCACGTCACCGGCGGCGGCCTCGCCGCGAACCTCGCCCGGGTGCTGCCCGCCGGGCTCGAGGCCACGGTGGACCGCAGCACCTGGGAGCTGCCCGCGATCTTCCAGCTGATCAGCCAGCTCGGCAACGTCCCGCTGCCCGACCTCGAGCGGACCCTCAACCTCGGCGTGGGCATGGTCGCGATCGTCGACCCGGCGGTGGCCGACGACGCCGTCGCCCACCTCGCTGCCCGCGGCCTGCCCTCGTGGGTCATGGGCACCGTGGGCGAGGTCGACCCGGACGCCGACCACGGCGGACCCGACTGGGTGCAGGGCGCGAAAGGAGTGGACGGCGGCGCGGTGCGGATGGTCAACACCCACACGGGCTGATCCTCCCCGGGAGCACCGCACACCACAGGAAACGCCCCGCCGACCGGCGGGGCGTTTCCTGTGGTGTGCGGACACGCGAAGAAGGTGCTCGTCCAGGACGGGCACCTCGTTGCGTCATGCGGTGGAGACGAGCGGAGTTCCCCGGGCTTACCGGCGGTAGTCCTCGTCGTAGTCGTCGGCGTACTTGTCGACGTAGGCCGAGTAGTCGTCCTCGTCCTCGTCGACGGTCTCCTCGACCGGTTCCCGCAGCGGGGGCATCTGCTCGCTGCCGCGCAGTTCCCGCTGGAGTGCCGTGAGGTCGGTCTGCGGGCTGAAGTACTTCATCTCCCGCGCCTGCCGTGTCGCCTTAGCCTTTTGACGGCCGCGCCCCATGGCGTGACCCCCTCTGTCTCTTGGTCCGGACGGCGGCACTCAGGCACAGAGTACGGCCCCGGAAATGTCGTATGAATGGTTCGTGAGACCAGGGTACATGGTTTGTCAGTCCGTTGCGCCCGGTCCGGGACCCGCGCGGTGGACTGTCGGCAACCTCACGGGAGCCGGGCC
>NZ_JBISWK010000093.1:0-23348 GCF_044462205.1 Kocuria rhizosphaericola
TGACGCCCTTCTATGTGTCAAGCGGCGATGAGGGTTTGTCCGGCTTGGCGTTGTTGGTTGCGCAGGAGGTAGTACACCTCTCGGGCGATGTAGCGCTTGAGGCACCTGAGGATCTCGGGGTTGGAGTGGCCCTCGGCCTTCTTCCGGGCCACGTAGGCCTTCGTCACCGGGTCCAGGCGCCAGCGCACGACCGCAATCATGTGCAGGGCGCTGTTGGCGGAGCGGTCCCCGCCCCGGTTGAGTCGGTGCCGGGTGGTCTTGCCCGAGGACGCCGGCAACGGTGCCACCCCGCAGAGCATGGCGAAAGAGGCCTCGCTGGTGAGCCGGTCGGGGTTGTCCCCGGCGGTGATCAGCAGCTGTGCCGCGGCCTCGTAGCCGATGCCCGGGCGGGTGAGCAGGTCCGGGGCGAGCTCCTCGACCAGGGCGTGCATGAGCTGCTCGAGGTCGGCGATCTCGTCGTGGAGTTCCAGGTAGCGCCGGGCCATGGACTTCAGCGCGATCCGTGTGGCCACTACGGGATCCCGGAACCCGGTAGCGTCCGGTCGCCAGGCGGCCAGGGTGCGGATCAGCTGCATCCGAGTGAGGTTGCGCAACTGGTCACGCAGCTCGTCCGGGGCGGAGACGATCTGCATCTGGATCAACTGCAGGGCGGTGCGCCGGGCGTGGATGGCGGACTTGCGGGCGACCTTGAGCACGCGCAGGGACTCGACCATCCCATCGCGTGCCCGAGGGGTCACGGTGCGCCGGCGGGCGAAGGCGGCATGGGCGGCGTTCTGCGCGTCGATGGTGTCGTCCTTGCCGCGCCGGCGCCGGTCGGCGCGGTCACCGGTGGTGACTTCCAGGACCTCGATCCCAGCGTTCTCGAGGTGGCGCAGCAGCCCGGCACCGTAGGAGCCGGAGCACTCCACCCCGATCCGGGCGATGTCCCCGTAGGAGCGCATCCAGCGCAGCAGGGACCGGTAGCCGGCCCGGGTGGTGGAGAACGCCTGGGTGGCGATGACGGTGTCGCAGGTATCGACCACCGCGGCCATGTGCAGGTCCTTGTGGGTGTCGACCCCGCCGATCACGACCGGGGACGAGGAGCTGGTGGGATCTTTCATCGCGGGCCTCCTGGGGCCAAGCAGCAACAGTTGGTTGCCCTCGGCCGAACCAGACACCCGGACACGACAGTAATGAGACGGATTCCCGTCAGGCCCTTCTTGGGTCACGTGGTCCCGGCGAGACCGATGGGCCTCGCCGGAGGTGCTCCCGAGCAACCGACAAGTCCGAGGAATGACACCGAGCTGGGGTCGATCGGAGTGCGGGTCAGGATGCTGCGAGAGGACCTCCGACACCACGGTAGCCCCACGGGGTCGATCGCTGTGAGGGTCAGGACGCCCGGGAACACCTGGCCCTCACAGTTTTACTGTCGCTGTGGTGGTGCTCGTGCTCGTGCTCCTCGCCGGCGCCGCGTGCTGGATCCGGCTGCGTCCCGTGCTGGTCGTCCGCACGGACAGCCACGTCCTGCGCTCCCGCACCGTGGGCTTCGCCGCGACACCGCTCGCGGAGGTGGAGCACGTCGTCACGGTCGGGGCCCTGCACCGGGCACCCGGTGCCCCGCGCCCGTCCGCCCGTCCCCACCTGTGGGCCGCGGGCCGCTCGGGACGCCGGGTCCTCGGCCTCGACGGCGCGGTGTGGGACGCCCGTGCCCTCGAGGACGTCGCCGTGGCGCTGGGCGCGCCCCGCACCCACCTCGAGCACGCGACGGCGCGGGAGGCCGCGGCCCGCTGGCCCCGGCTCGTGCCGTGGGGGCTCCGGCACCCGCGGCTGCGCTCCGCCGCGTCCTCCGCGGGGCTGCTGGCCGTCCTCGCGCTCGTGGCCTGGTTCGCGCTCGGCCTGCCGGGCGCCGGCTGACCACCGGGCCCCAGCTGAACCCAGGGGCACCGCCTCGGCTCCCGGCCCGGAGCCCGGATCCCCCCCCCCGCGCCGCGACCCGCACATGGGAGGAGCCCGCCGCCCCGGGATCGGGCGGCGGGCTCCTCGAGCACCGGGTGGAGCCGTGCGTGCTCAGCCGGCGGCGGCCAGCTCCTGTCGGGCCCGATCGATCTCGGCCTTGCGCTCCTCGACCGCCTCGCGGGTCAGCTCGGCACCGGCCTCGGCGTCCCGGGTCAGGTTCTCCCCGGTCTCGGGGTCGAAGACGTGCATCCGGCGGGTGTCGATCCAGATCCGGCCCTGGGTTCCTCCGCGGATGCGGGAGGTGGCGTCCAGGGAGACGACGATCTGCGGGTGCATCTCGTCCCCGTCCAGGTCCTGCGCCAGCTCGTCGAGCTTCGCCTTCACGGTGGGGTCCGACTCGTAGTTGATGTAGCCGTACTGCTCGTTGCCCATCCACTCCGTGTGGGTCAGCTCGGCGTCGAAGACGGTTCCGCGGGAGACCTTGGCCTCGTCCACGAACTTGGCGTCCTCGAAGTGCTCCGGGCGCAGGCCCAGCAGCACGATCGACCCGTCCGCGGGCATCTTGCCCCTGGCCTGGTCCGGTACGGGGAAGTCGCCCAGCGGGGTGTCGAACACGTCGCCCTTCACGTGCGCCGGGAGGAAGTTCATCGACGGCGAGCCGATGAACCCCGCCACGAACAGGTTGGCCGGCTGCTCGTAGAGCTCCCGGGGCGAGGCGATCTGCTGCAGGATGCCCTTCTTGAGCACGGCCACGCGGTCGCCGAGGGTCATGGCCTCCGTCTGGTCGTGGGTCACGTATACCGAGGTGATGCCCATCCGGCGCTGGAGCTGCGCGATCTCGGTGCGCATCTGCCCGCGCAGCTTCGCGTCCAGGTTGGACAGCGGCTCGTCGAACAGGAACGCATCGGCGTCCCGCACGATCGCCCGGCCCATCGCCACGCGCTGGCGCTGACCGCCCGAGAGGTTGGCCGGCTTGCGCTCGAGGTGCTCGTCCAGGTCCAGGGTCGACGAGGCGTGGCGCACCTTCCGGTCGATCTCCTCGTCGGAGAACTTCCCCTTGGACAGCCGCAGCGGGAACGCGATGTTCTCGTACACGGTCAGGTGGGGGTAGAGCGCGTAGTTCTGGAACACCATGGACAGGTTGCGCTCGCGGGGCTCCTTCTCGTTGACGCGCTCCCCGTTGATCAGCAGGTCGCCGGAGGTGATGTCCTCGAGGCCCACGATCATCCGGAGCAGCGTGGACTTGCCGCAGCCGGAGGGCCCCACGAGGATGAGGAACTCGCCGTCGGCGATGTCGATCGACACGTCGTTGACGGCGGGGAAGCCGTCGCCGTACTTCTTGACGAGATGGTTGAGGGTGATGGATGCCATCTGGGACTCAGTCCTTCGGTCGGTTCGGGAAGATGCGGGAGGCGGCGCGGGCTCAGCCCTTGACCGCGCCCTGGGTGAGGCCGGAGACGATCTGGCGCTGGAAGAGCAGCACCAGCAGCACCACCGGGATGGTGACGATGATGGCCGCCGCGGAGATCGCGCCCGCGGGGTCCTCGAACTGCGAGGCGCCGGTGAAGAACGCCAGCGCCGCCGGGACGGGCCGGGCCGCCTCGGTGGAGGTGAGGCCGATGCCGTAGACGAAGTCGTTCCACGCGATGAAGAACGCGATGATCGCGGTGGTGAACACCCCCGGCAGGGCCAGCGGCACGATCACCTTGGTGAACGCCTGCCAGGTGGTGGCGCCGTCCACCTGGGCGGCCCGCTCGAGGTCCCACGGGATCTGCTGGAAGAAGGCCGTCAGGGTCCAGATGGAGATGGGCAGCGTCAGGGAGAGATAGGGGATGATGAGGCCGGGCCACGTGTCGTACAGCCCGATCTGGCGCCACAGGTTGAACAGCGGGGTCACGATCGAGACCACGGGGAACATGGACACCGCCAGGGCGACCGTCAGGATCATCTTCTTGCCGGGGAAGTCGAGCCGGGCGATCGCGTAGGCGCACAGCGTGGCCAGGATCACGGCGATGGCCGTGGCGATCAGGCAGATGCCGATCGAGTTCCGCAGCGAGGGGAGGAACAGGTCGCGGGCCGAGCCCACGAAGAGCGACGAGTAGTTCTCGCCGACCCACTGAGTGGGCAGGAACTTCCCGGACGACAGGTCTGCCGGCGCCTTGAAGGACGTCATCAGGATCGAGAGGACGGGGAACAGTGCGTAGATCAGGACCAGGACCGAGACGACGGCCCAGCCGACCTTGTGCTTGGTGGACATGGGCGGTTACCTTCCCTTCCCGGCGCCGGCGAGATCGACCTTGAACACCTTGATGGCGAGGAAGGCGATCAGCAGCACGCAGACGAACAGGATCACGGAGATCGCGGAGCCGAGTCCGATCTCCAGACGGCCGATGGATGTGCGGTAGGCCAGCAGGGACAGCGTCTCGGTGTAGTACTGACCCTGGGTCATGATGAAGATGTTGTCGAAGATGCGGAACGCGTCCAGGGCGCGGAACACGACCGCCACCATGATCGCGGCCTTCATGTTGGGCAGGATCACCCGCGACATCCGCTGCCACCACGTGGCGCCGTCCACCCGGGCCGCCTCGGTGTACTCGCTCGGCACCTGAGCCAGGCCCGAGAGCAGCAGCAGGGAGATGAACGGTGTGGTCTTCCAGATCTCGGAGGCCATGATCACGAAGAGGGCGGACCAGGTGTTGGCGAACCAGTTGAAGTCCGGGCCGATGCCCGGGAGCCAGGAGAACCAGTTGTTGATGTAGCCGGTCGTGATGTCGAACGCGTAGAACCAGGCGAAGGCCGAGACCACGGTGATGATGCCGTAGGGCACCAGGATCGCGGTGCGCAGCAGGCCCCGGGTGCTGCGGATCGCGTTGTTCATCACGAGGGCCAGCGCGAAGCCCAGGACGAGCTCGACGACGACGGTGACGACCGTGATGAGCACCGTCACGCCGAGGTCGCGCCAGAACACGATGTCGGAGAGGACCGTCGCGTAGTTGCCGAAGAACACGAACTCCTTGTTCCCCGGATCGGTGAGCCGGAACGAGAAGAGGGAGTCCCACAGCGCCTGCAGGATCGGGTACATGGTGACCAGCAGCATCACGATGAACGCCGGCCCGGCGAGCATCCAGCCGAGCTTGCGCTCGGAGCGGGCGCGGTCGGACATGGCTGGCTTGGAGCTGCGGCGCCCCGTCACGGGTGCCGGTGCGGCCTCCCGTGGACCGGTGCCGGGAGCGTTGGGATTGACGACGGTGCTCATAGCAGCTGGTCTCCTCTCAGGACGGCCTCGATGAACTCGGCGGTTTCACGGGGCGTGTTCTCTGTGACGGACGCCGGCGGCGTCCACTCCTGCTGGATGGCGGTGGAGACCTCGTTGTAGTAAGGAGTCTGCGGACGCGGTGCCGCCTGGTCGAGGGACTCGCGGATGGTCTCGTACATGGGGAAGGCCTCCCGGACCTCGGGGTCCTCGTAGGCGGCCTCGGACGCGGGCGGGTTGCCGTTGGTCACGAAGTAGTACGCCTGGTTCTCGGGCTGGACGATGCACTCCACGGCCTCCCACGCGAGCTCCTGGTGCTCCGACGTGGCGCCCACGCCCAGGTTGATCCCGCCCAGCGGGGGAGCGGAGGGCTCGTCCGGGTTCACCCGCGGCCACAGGGCCCAGCCGATGTCCTCGAACATGGACTGCTCGACCGTCCCGCCCTCCACGGCCGCGGCGGTGGCCGCGTAGATGAAGGGCCAGTTGACCATGAACGAGCCGTCGTCGGTCTGGAACTGGGCCATCGTCGAGCCCTCGTCCGAGGTGGGCAGGCCGGGTCCGCCGAGCCCGTCCCTGCCGATGGTGCCGACGATCTCGGCGGCCTTCTGAGCGGCCTCCGAGTCCATGCCGATCACGATCTCGTCGGCCGGGGCCTCCGGGTTCTCGATGATCTCACCACCGGCGGACTTGATCAGGCCGTTGACCCACACCGTCATCGACTCGGCCGACGTGCCCTGCACCCCGAGGTACTTGTCCTGCTCCCGGGCGGCGTCCATGATCTGCTCCCAGGTCACGGGCTCGTCCATGTTCAGGCCGGCGGCCTCCGCCACGGACTCCCGGTACCAGAGCAGCTGCGTGTTGGCCCAGAACGGCACCGAGACCAGCTCGTCCTTCCACATTGCGCCCTCGAGGGGGCCGGCCAGGACGTCCTGGGTGGTGGCCTCCTCGACGTCTCCCGGCACGGGGGCCAGGAAGCCCGGCTCGGCCAGTTCGGGGATGAAGGGCGGGTCCAGGCTCATGATGTCCATCGAGGTGTCCCCGGCCGCCAGGCGCCGGGCGAGCTGCTCGCGCTGCGACGCGGCGTCGCGCGGGAGCAGTGCGGTCTCGATGTTGTACCGGCCGCCGGCCTCCTCGGAGCACTGCTTGGCGAGCTCCGCTTGGCCGCCCGCGTCGGGATTGATGTACCAGGTCAGGGTCGGGGTGCCGCCGGCGTCGGCGTCACCGCATCCCGTCATGAGCAGGGCGCCCACGGCGCCGAGGGCCGCGGCGGCGCTGAGCCGTCGCCTGCCCGGTGCCCTGTGGGGGTGTGAGGTGGTGGTCAACGGTTCGTTCCTCCCCTTCGGCGATGTGGCGGCCCGCGGAGGACGCCGAGGGGATCCTGTGGGACCCGGTCGGCAGGACGGTCGGCGACGGGTGCTGCCGGTCGACCACTCCTGCGCGGAGCTTTCAGTGTATGAGTGGTCCACCTCACAGACCAGTAACCTGACTGTTTGCATCAGTGTGCCCCGGCGTGTCTGCCGTTTCCCGCGGCCGACACGCCCGGGGGCGGGCCCGGTGCAGAGGAGGCTCAGGAGAGCAGCAGGGCCACGAGGGCCATGGTCAGCATGGCGATCACGGTGGTGACGAGCACCGTGTCGCGGCACAGCTGCTCCGCGCGGCCGTAGCGCACCGCCGCGACGTAGATGTTCTGGGCGGTGGGCAGGGCCGCCATGACCACCACGGAGTAGAGCAGGTGCCCGTCCAGTCCGAGGACGAACCGGGCGAACAGGAAGGCCAGCGCCGGGTGGAGGAGCAGCTTCAGCGCGGAGGCCAGCACCACGTCGCGGCGGGGCGTCCCGCCGCGCTGCAGCGGGGAGGCGCCCACCAGGGAGACGCCGAAGGCCATCAGCATCGCCGGGATGGAGGCCCCGGCGACCAGCTCCACGGGCTCGTGCACGACCTCGGGCAGCCGCCAGCCGGTGACAGCGAAGAGGATCCCCAGCCCCGAGCCCACGATCATCGGGTTGGTGACCACGTTGCCCAGGACGCTGCCCGGGCTCGGGCGGCGTCCGTCCGTGAGGGTGTCCATGATCGTCAGGTAGACGGGGGTGTTGAGGGCCAGCTGGAACAGGATGACAGGCACCACCATGGTCGCGTCCCCGAGCACGAACACCGCGATGGGGATGCCGAGGTTGGCGGAGTTCACCTGGGAGGCGGCCTGGGCGCCCATCAGGGTGGTGGCCGCGTCCCGGTGCAGCACCCAGCGGGCGATCGCGGCGTAGACGAGGGTCGTGGCCACCGCCGAGACCGCGGCCACCAGCAGCGGCGCGGAGAGGATGCGGGCGATGTCGGCCTCGGCGATGGTGAGGAACAGCAGCGGCGGGCTGGCCACGTAGAAGGCGAACTTGCTCAGCACCAGCTGTCCCTGGGGGCCCAGCACGTCCCGGCGGCCCACGGCGTAGCCGGTCAGGATGACCGCCCACACGATGAAGAAGCCCGAGAACACTCCGGCCACGGGACCCTCCCTCGCGCTGCTGCGGGTCCGCGTCCGCGGGCCCCTACAGTTCTATCCCATCGCCGGGGCGCCCGCGGTCAGGGCGGGACGGGTCACCCGAGGGGCAGGTCGGCCCGGGCGTCGGCGAGGGGCCGGGAGTGCGGGGGGCGGGCGACGCCGTCGAGCAGGGCCTCGGCGGGATCCGTCCCGAGGTCGACGATCCGGTTGTCCGCGTCCACATGGACCACGGACGGCACGTGGGCGCGGGCCTCGGCGTCGTCCATCTGCGCGTAGCTGATGAGGATGACCAGGTCCCCGGGGTGCACCAGGTGGGCGGCGGCCCCGTTGATCCCGACGACGCCGGAACCGCGCTCGCCGGCGATCGTGTAGGTCTCCAGCCGGGCGCCGTTGGTGACGTCCACGATGGAGACGAGCTCGCCGGGGAGGATGTCGGCGGCGTCGAGCAAGTCCTGGTCGACGGTGACCGAGCCGACGTAGTGGAGGTCGGCCTGGGTCACGACGGCACGATGGATCTTGGCCTTGAACATGGTGCGCAGCATGACGGGAGAAGAGCTCCTCGTGAGCAGGGTGCGGATGATGGCGCAGGACCCGGGGGGTCGTCCGGATGCTCGCCGCCCCGGGTGCAGCTCGGGGAGCGGGGCGCGGCACCATTCTATCGCGCGGCCCCCGGTGACGACGAACGCCCCGGCCGGATGGGCGCGGGGCGTTCGGTGCGAGAGCGGCTGACGGGAATCGAACCCGCGTATCAGGCTTGGGAAGCGTGCGCTCTACCATTGAGCTACAGCCGCGCATCCATGGGTCGTCCGGCGCGTGCACCGGACGAGGACAGCATCCACTCTACACCACCTGCGGCGGCCGGGCCGGTCGCGCCGCCGCGGCCCGGCCGCCGGCCGTGCGATACCTTGGGGACCGTGCTGATCTCTGACCGCGACATCCGCCGGGAGCTCGACGGCGGCCGGGTCGTCCTCGAACCCTACGATCCCGCCCTGGTCCAGCCCGCCAGCATCGACGTGCGGCTGGACCGCTGGTTCCGGCTCTTCGACAACCACAAGTACGCGCACATCGACCCGTCCGTGGAGCAGCCCGAGCTCACGCGCCTCGTGGAGGTGGACCCGGACGAGGCCTTCGTGCTCCACCCGGGGGAGTTCGTGCTCGGCTCCACCTACGAGAAAGTGACCCTCCCGGACGACATCGCCGCCCGCCTCGAGGGGAAGTCCTCGCTGGGGCGCCTGGGGCTGCTGACCCACTCCACGGCGGGGTTCATCGACCCGGGCTTCTCGGGGCACGTCACGCTCGAGCTGTCCAACATGGCCACCCTGCCCATCAAGCTGTGGCCGGGCTCCAAGGTGGGGCAGCTGTGCTTCTTCCAGCTCTCCTCGCCCGCGGAGCACCCCTACGGGGACGGCGCGTACGCCAACCGGTACCAGGGCCAGCGCGGTCCCACGGCGTCCCGCAGCCACCTCGGGTTCTCCCGCACCCGCATCTGAGGGCTCGCTACCCGGCGGGGGGCGTCGCGGCCGCGGTCGGCGCCGCCGTGCTGGTGGGGTCGCGAGCGCCCAGCAGCAGGAGCAGACCGGCGCCGATCACCAGGAGGATCCCGAGGATCCCCCAGCGCTGGGCGCCCAGCACGGAGACGAACACCGCGAACAGGGTGGGCGCCAGGAAGCTCACGGCCCGGCCCGTGGTGGCGTACAGGCCGAACAGGGCACCCTCCTCGCCCGTCCGCGTGAGCCGGCCGAGGAACGTGCGGGAGGCCGACTGGGCGGGGCCCACGAACAGGCACAGGAGCAGCCCGCAGACCCAGAACGCGGCCGTGCCCTCGAGGACGAGCAGCGGGGCCCCGGCGAGCAGGATGCCGATGAGGGATGCCACGATGACGCGCTTGGGCCCCACCCTGTCGTCGAGCCGGCCGCCCGCGAGGGCGCCCACCCCGGCGGCCACGTTGCCGACGATCGCGAAGACGATGACCTCGCTCAGGGTGAAGCCGAACGTGCCGGCCGCGATGACGCCGCCGAAGGTGAACACCGCGTTGAGCCCGTCCCGGAACACGGCGGAGGAGAGCAGGAACCACAGCGTCTGCGGGGTCTCGCGGTACAGCCCCCGCAGGGTCTCCCACAGCTGGCGGTAGGAGTGCGCCACGGACGGGCGCGGCCCGCGGCGCGTGGGGCGGATCTCGGGGACCACCAGCAGGACGGGGATCGAGAACAGCGCGATCCACAGTCCCGAGAACAGGGCCACGGCGCGCACGTTGAGGGCATCCTCCTCCGGGAGGCCGAGCAGGCCCGGCGTGATGAACCCGAACAGCACGATCGCCAGGGCCACGATCCCGCCGAAGTAGCCCATCGCCCAGCCCTGGCCGCTCACCCGCCCGATGTGCTCGCGGCCCGCGATCCCCGGCAGCATCGCGTTGTAGTTGACCACTGCGAACTCGTCGAAGACGTTGGCCAGCGCCAGCAGGCCCACGCCGAGGTAGAGGTACGGCTGCTGGGGAAGGACCAGGAAGCACAGGGCGGTGAGCAGTGCCGTCAGCATCGTGTTGATCCCGAGCCACAGCTTGCGCCGACCCGCGCCGTCGCTGCGCTGTCCCACCACCGGCGCCAGCAGGGCCACGACGACGCCGGCGGCGCCGATCCCGTAGCCCAGCACCTGCGAGGCGTGGTCCTCCCCGCCGAACGGCGCGCTCGTGAGGTAGACCGTGAACACGAAGGTGGTCATCACGGCGTTGAAGGCCGCGGATCCGGCGTCCCATAGGCTCCACGCCCACACGTGCGAGCGGCGCGGCACGAACGGGGTCGCGGGAGAGGCCGGTGAGCCGGTCGGGGGGCCTGGGGGCATGGCGTCCATGGCTGTCATGCTAGGCCCGCGGTGCCCGGCCGGGGCACCGGCCTCGCCGCGGGCCGTCCCGGAACCGGGGACCCTCCGGCCAGGGGGCCGGCCGGGAACGTCCAGGTCCCGGCCGGGCAGGAGGGCACGGGGCGGCGACACCGCTTTGATAGTCTGGATCCCCCCGGGCGCGCCCCGGCCATCCCGTGCTCGCACAGGTCCTCCGTGCCCGCGTCCGGGCCCCTCGACGCCCGACCGCCGCTCCCTTCCCCGACCCCCGGAGGCGCCTGATGACCGCTGTGCTCCTGCTCCACGCAGTGGTGGCGGCGGTCGCGCCCCTGCTGTTCGCGCGGATGGGACGCAGCGCCTTCTACCTCCTGGCGGCGGTCCCCCTCGCCGGCTTCCTGTGGCTGCTGGGCTCCGCCTCCCGGGTCTACGGGAGCGAAGGAGGCTGGACCGAGGGCGGCGAGTGGATCCCGTCCCTGCACCTGGACCTGGTCCTGCGGATGGACGCCCTCTCGTGGACGATGTCCCTGCTCGTGCTCGGCGTGGGCTCGCTCGTGCTGTTCTACTGCGCCCGCTACTTCAAGTCCGACGCGAGCGGCATCGGCGGCTTCGGCGCCCAGCTGCTGGCCTTCGCGGGCGCCATGTTCGGTCTGGTGACCGCCGACGACATGCTGGTGCTGTTCGTCTTCTGGGAGATCACCACCGTCCTGTCCTTCCTGCTCATCGGCTACAGCCGGACCCGTCTGTCCGCCCGGCGGGCGGCGCTGCAGGCCCTGGTGCTCACCACGGCCGGCGGCCTGGCCATGCTGGTCGGCATCGTGATGCTGGGCCGGGCCGCGGGCACCTACCGGATCTCCGAGGTGCTCGCGGCAGCCCCCGAGCTGGCCCAGCGCGGGACCGTGGTGGACGTGGCGGTCCTCCTGCTCCTCGTGGGGGCCGTGACGAAGTCCGCCCTGATCCCGCTGCACTTCTGGCTGCCGGCCGCGATGGCCGCGCCCACCCCCGTGTCCGCGTACCTGCACGCCGCCGCGATGGTCAAGGCCGGCATCTACCTGGTGGCCCGCTTCGCCCCGGGCTTCGCCGAGACGGCGCTGTGGCAGCCCACCGTCACGGTCCTGGGCCTGGGCACCATGCTCTTCGGCGGCTGGGCGGCCCTGAAGCAGTACGACCTCAAGCTGATCCTCGCCTACGGGACCGTCAGCCAGCTCGGCTTCCTCGTGGTGATCGTGGGCCACGGCGCGGCGGACACGGCGCAGGCGGGGATGGCCATGCTCCTCGCGCACGGGCTGTTCAAGGCCACGCTGTTCCTCGTGGTCGGGATCATCGACCACCGGGCCGGCACCCGGGACATCCGCCGCCTGTCGGGGCTCGCCGGGCGCGTGCCGGTGCTCTTCGCCGTCTCCCTCGTCGCCGCGGCGTCCATGGCGGGCCTGCCGCCGCTGGCCGGGTTCGTGGCCAAGGAGTCGGTGCTGACTGCGTTCGCCCACGCCGCGGACGGCGCCGCGGGGATCACGGTGCTCGCCGGACTCGTCGTCGGCTCCGTCCTGACTTTCGCCTACAGCGCCCGCTTCGTGTGGGGCGGGTTCGCGCAGAAGTCGGCCGAGTTCTCCGAGCTCGACGCAGGGGTGGGAGGCAAGGCCGTGATCAGCGACATGCAGCGGGTCGAGCCCGCCTTCCTCGCGGCCCCGCTCGTGCTCTCCGTGCTCACCGTGGTCTTCGGCGTGTGGCCCCAGCCGGTCAACGCCATGCTCCAGCCCTACGTCGACCGGTTCCCGGTCACGGAGGAGCACGAGTTCTACCTGGCACTGTGGCACGGACCGACCCCCGCCCTCGGCCTCTCCGCGGTGATCATCGCGGCCGGGCTCCTGTTCCACCTCGCCCGGCGCCGTGTCGCCGCCCTGCAGCGGGCCCTGCCGTCCCTGCCGGCGGGGGAGCTGGTCTACCGGCGGGTCGTCAACGTCCTGGATCTGGTCGCGGTGTGGATCACCGGCCGCACCCAGCGCGGCTCGCTGATGTTCTACCTCTCGGTCATCCTGATCACGGCGATCGTCGTGCCGCTCGTGGCGCTGTTCGTGGAGGAGACCCCGCCCCTGGGGGCGCTGCGGGTCTCCGACGGCCCCGCGCAACTGATCGCCGGCGCGGCCATGGTCGTGGCGGCCCTGCTGGTGCCCCTGGCCACCAAGCGCTTCCTCGCGGTGCTGCTCGTGTCGGTCACCGGCTACGGCCTGGCCCTCATCTTCGCCCTGCAGGGCGCGCCCGACCTCGCCCTGACGCAGACGCTGGTCGAGACCGTGCTGCTGGTGGCCTTCGTGCTCGCGCTGCGCTCGCTGCCCGCACCGCTGTGGCACCGCAACCCTGCCGGGCGCCGCCTCCTGCGCGGCACCATCGCGGTGACCTTCGGGCTGTTCATGATGGCGCTCGCGGCGTTCAGCATCTCCTCGCGCACGGCCGACCCCGTCTCCCTGGAGCTGCCGCGGATGGCCTACGAGCTCGGCGACGGCCAGAACGTGGTCAACGTCATCCTCGTGGACATCCGGGCGTGGGACACCTTCGGGGAGATCTCGGTGCTCGTGCTGGCCGCCACCGGTGTGGCCTCCCTGATCTTCGTCACGGGACGCGGGGACCGCATCGTGCGTTCCGGGGACGATCCCACGACCGATCAGCTGCGGGTGATCCGGCGGCGCAACGCCGCGGCCGTCTCGCCCGGCGGGGAGGCCCTGGACGTCCGCCTCGCCCGCCGCGAGGACGACCTGGAGGACCCCTACCTGCTCGCCGGCCGGACGATGGCCCCCGAGCGGCGCTCGATCGTCTTCGAGGTGGTCACCCGGCTGCTCTTCCACACGTTCATCATGGTCTCCCTCTACCTGCTGATCGCCGGGCACAACGACCCCGGCGGAGGATTCGCCGGCGGGCTCATGGCGGGGCTCGCCCTGACGGTGCGCTATCTCGCGGGCGGACGCTACGAGCTCGAGCTGGCCACCCCCATCAACGCGGGCACGATGCTCGGGACCGGCCTGGCGCTCGCCGCGCTCTACGCCGTCACCCCGGTGTTCCTGGGCGGGTCGGTGATGCAGAGCTACACGTTCGAGGCCGAGCTGCCGGTCTTCGGGGCCGAGAAGTTCGTGACCGCCCTGATCTTCGACGTCGCGGTCTACCTCATCGTGGTGGGGCTCATCCTCGACATCCTGCGCTCGCTCGGCGGGCGGATCGACCAGCGGATCGAGGAGGACGCCGTCCGGCGGCGGCGCCGCACCCCGGGGCGCGGCACGCGCATCCGCGTCACCCGGCAGCGGAAGGTCGCCGGCGGTGTCCCCGCGGGCTCGACCACGGCGACGTCCGCGACGTCGCCGATCCCGATCACGAGGACCGACGCGGGCGGAAGTGGAGAGCACCGATGACCGTGAACCTGACCCTGCTGGTCGTGATGGGCGTGCTCTACGCCGTGGGCGTGTACCTGCTCCTCGAGCGCTCGCTCACCCGCGTGCTCCTCGGGCTGATGCTGCTGACCAACGGCACGAACCTGCTGATCCTGCACGCCGGCGGGGACGCCGGGTCCGCCCCTCTGTACGAGGAGTCGATCGCCGCGGAGAACTACAGCGACCCGCTGCCCCAGGCGCTCATCCTCACCGCCATCGTGATCTCCCTCGCCGTCACCGCGTTCCTCCTGGGCATGATCTACCGCTCCTGGGTCCTCGGGCGCCGGGACGAGATCCTGGACGACGTCGAGGACCGGCGCGTGGCGCGGCAGTCCTCCTACGACGTGGAGAGCGACGCCGACGTCCCCGCCGACACCTCCGAGTTCGACGACGCGCCCCCGCACCGGGACCCGGACGAGTCCGTCGAGACCCCGGGCGTGCGCGGCTTCGGGGGAGG
This sequence comes from Kocuria rhizosphaericola, assembly GCF_044462205.1. Lineage (NCBI taxonomy): Bacteria > Bacillati > Actinomycetota > Actinomycetes > Micrococcales > Micrococcaceae > Kocuria > Kocuria rhizosphaericola. The sequence goes on from NZ_JBISWK010000093.1 coordinate 14,385, forward strand.
GGGGAGCCGGTGACCTTCAACCCCGCCCAGCTGGCCCCGCTGGCCGTGATCATCCCGTTCCTCGGCGCCGCCCTGAGCCTCCTGCTGCTGCGGCGCAACGCCCTCCAGCGGACCGTGGCCATCGGCTCGCTCGTGCTCACCCTCGCGGTCGAGGCCCTCGTGCTCGTGAGCACGTGGGACGTCGGCCCGCAGGCCGTCCACCTCGGCGGGTGGGAGGCGCCCTGGGGCATCGTCATGGTCGTGGACCAGCTCTCGTCGCTGATGCTCGTGGTCTCCACGGTCGTCTCGCTCGCCGTGCTCGTCTACGCGAGCGGGCAGGGCGTGGCCGACGGCGACGACGAGGGGCCGATCTCGATCTTCCACCCCTCCTTCCTCATCCTCGTGGCGGGGGTGTCGAACGCCTTCCTCGCCGGGGACCTGTTCAACCTCTACGTGGGCTTCGAGATCCTGCTGACCGCGTCCTACGTGCTCATGACGATGGGCGGGACCGTCCAGCGGATCCGCACCGGCGTGACCTACGTGGTGGTCTCGGTGATCTCCTCCGTGCTGTTCCTGATCACCATCGCGATGATCTACGCGGCCACGGGCACCATCAACATGGCCGACCTCTCGGTCAAGCTCCAGGGGCTCCCGGTGGGCACCCAGATGCAGCTGCACCTGATGCTGCTCATCGCGTTCGGGATCAAGGCCGCGGTCTTCCCGCTGTCCTTCTGGCTCCCGGACTCCTATCCCACGGCCTCCGCCCCCGTCACCGCGGTGTTCGCCGGCCTGCTGACCAAGGTGGGCGTGTACTCGATCATCCGCACCGAGACCGTGCTCTTCCCCGGGGAACGGCTCGACGACCTCCTGATGTGGGTCGCGCTGCTCACCATGGTGGTCGGCATCCTGGGCGCGCTCGCGCAGATCGACATCAAGCGCATGCTCTCCTTCACGCTGATCAGCCACATCGGGTACATGATCTTCGGCGTGGCCGTGGGCACCCAGGAAGCCCTCTCCGCCACGGTCTACTACGTGGCCCACCACATCGTGATCCAGACGAGCCTGTTCCTCGTGGCCGGCCTGATCGAGCGCCGCGGCGGATCCACCAACGTGGACCGGCTGGCCGGGATGGCCAGGATCTCCCCGCTGCTCGCGCTGCTCTACCTCGTGCCCGCGCTCAACCTCGGCGGGATCCCGCCGTTCTCCGGCTTCCTGGGCAAGACCGGCCTGCTGCAGGCCGGCGTCGCCCAGGGCGACGCACTGGCCTACGTCCTGGTCGCGGGGTCCGTGGCGGTTTCCCTGCTGACCCTGCTGACCCTGATGCGGGTGTGGAACCGCGTGTTCCTCCGCGCCCCGGAGGACGCGGAGTACCCGGACCCGATCCTGCTGGCCCCGGTGCCCGCCGGCTCCCGGTTCCTGCTCACCTCGGGCGCCGTCGACGACCAGGCGGGCCGGTTCGCGGGCAAGGGCGACGTGCGCCTGATGTCCCCCTCGATGCTCGGCGGGGCCTCGGCCCTCGTCGCGGTGGGCGTGGCCCTGACGGTGTTCGCCGGGCCGCTGTTCCAGCTCGCGGACAACGCCGCGGAGAACCTCGTCCGCCCCGAGCGCTACGTCGAGTCCGTGCTGGACCCCGCGGCCGCGCCGCGGCCCGTCGTGGAGGAGGCACCGTGACCCGGCCCAAGAACTCCCTGCTCGTCGAGCTGCCGCTGCTGGTGTGGCTCGTAGTCGTGTGGGGCGCCCTGTGGGGCGACTTCGGACTCGGCAACCTGCTGGTCGGGCTGGTCCTGGCCCTGCTCGTGACCTGGGTCCTCTATCTGCCGTCCGTGCAGCTGTCGGGCCGGTTCGACGTGGTCCAGTTCGTGCTCTTCGCCGCGACCTTCGTGTGGCAGGTCGCCAAGGCGAGCGTCGAGGTGATGCTGATCGCGATCCTCGTGGGGCCGCGCGCGCGCAACGCCGTGGTCGGCGTCCGGCTGCGCACGCGCTCGGACCTGCTCCTGACGGCCACCGGGCACACCATGACCCTGATCCCCGGCTCGCTCGTCGTGGAGGTGGACCGTGCCGCCGGCACGCTGTACTTCCACGCGCTCAACGTCCGCAACGCCGAGGAAGCCGAGGAGTTCCGCCGCTCCGCGCTGCGGGTGGAGGCCGCCTGGATCAGGATCATGGGCACGCGGGAGGAGCTCGCCGCGCTGCAGGCCGAACGGCGCGGGGACGGAGCCGCCGCCTGTGGGGACAGCGCCGCGATCGGCTCCCCGGTCACCGCGAGCCAGCAGATCGTGGGCGGCCGCCGGGACGACGTCCCTGCCGATCCACCCGCCGATCCACCGGCCGATCCACCGGCCGATCCACCGGCCGCCACCACCGAGGAGGACCGCTCGTGATGGAGATCGCCGTGGCCGTCGCGGCCGTGCTGCTCAGCACGGCCGCCGCGGGCACCCTCTACCGCCTCGCCAAGGGCCCCTCCCTGCTGGACCGCGTGGTGGCCACCGACGTGCTGCTGGCCATCGTCGCGGCCGCTCTCGCCGTGGAGATGGCCTACCACGGCCACCTCAACAACCTGATCCTCATGGTGATCGTCTCGCTGGTCGGGTTCATCGGCTCCGTGACGGTGGCTCGGTTCGCCACCCAGACCGCCGAGCACGGGCGGTGAGCGCCGTGCTGGACACCGCCCTGGACGCCGCCGCGGCCGTGTGCCTCGTGGTCGGCGCGCTGATGTCCCTCGCCGCCGCGATCGGCCTCGTCCGCTTCCCGGACCTGCTGACGCGCATGCACGCCGGCACCAAGCCGCAGGTGTTCGGGCTGCTCCTCATGCTCACGGCGGTGGCCCTGGAGAACCGCGACCCCGCCATGATCCCGCTCATCGTCCTCGGCTGGACCTTCCAGCTGCTCACCGTGCCCGTCTCGGCGCACATGGTGGGACGCTCGACCTACCGGACCAAGCACCTGAACCGCACCACGCTGACCCAGGACGACCTGCAGGCGGTGCTCAACCGTACCGGCAAGAGCACCGCCGGGGCCACCGTGGAGGGCGCCGCCGCGGTGCCCCCGGCGCCGAGCCCGGACGGCCGGCGAGCGGACGGACAGCAGACTGACGGAACGGCGGGGACGCGTTAGGCTGGTCGGGACCGACAAGGCGCACCCGCGTCCCCCGGACGACAAGGAGCATCAGCCCATGAACGACAAAGTCATCGAACTCCTCGGCACCGGTGCCTCACTCGGTGGCGTGGTCCTCTCGCACAAGGTGCTCGGCTCGGTGTGGACGCGCGTCACGGGCAACCCGCCGCCGGCCAAGAACCCGGACCCCAGCGAGACCTGGACGGCCATCATCATCTGGTCCGTCGTGACCGGCCTCGTGGGCACCATCATCAAGGTCGCCGTCCACCGGCAGGTGGCGAAGATGGAGGAGAAGAAGGAGAAGCCCAAGGCCTCGAGCCAGGCCGAGGTCTGAGCCCCGGCGAGCATCCTCGCGAAGGGGCCCGTCCGGGCGGACACCGCAGCGGTGTCCGACCGGACGGGCCCCTTCGTCGTGCGGGGTGTGCACGGCCGGGCGGACGGAGGGGTAGACTGGGTGCCACTGAACGACAGGGGAGCGCCCCGCCGGGAGCACCGGCGCGGCGCTGAGAGTGCGGATCGCCGCAGACCCTCGAACCTGCTCCGGTTAGCACCGGCGAAGGGAGTCGAGCATCTCAGGGGTGTTCCCCGGGAGCGCGCCACCGGCGCGGCCCGGTAGGACCCCGTCCCCTCCTGGCACCGACGGCTCGCTGAGCCCAGGAGGAACCCACCGTGAACACCACCACCCACCGCCCCGCCCGCCGTCCCGGCACGTCCGGCGCCTCGTCCTGGCGCGTGGTCGACATCGTCGTGGCCGCCGTCCTCGCCGCCGTGTGCGCGGTCGTCTTCTGGGCGTGGTCGAACCTGCTCTACCCCGTGGTCGGCACGGCCGCGGTCGCCTACCCGCCCGCCGTGGGCCTGATCGCCGGAGGCTGGCTCGTGGCCGGCGTGCTCGGCGGGCTGATCATCCGCAAGCCCGGGGCCGCGCTGTTCTGCGAACTGCTCGCCGCAGTCATCGAGGGCTTCCTGGGCACCCACTTCGGCTGGACCGTGGTCATCTCCGGCCTCGTGCAGGGCATCGGGGCCGAACTCGTCTTCGCCGCCCTCCGCTACCGCCGGTACAACGCCGCCGTGGCCGCCGCCGCCGGCGCCGTCAGCGGGATCTTCCTGGGCGTCAGCGAGAACCTCCTCTACAACTACGAGTGGGCGCTCGGCCACCAGGTGGTCTACGTGGTCCTCGCCGCCCTCTCCGGCGCGGTGCTCGCCGGTCTGCTGATGTGGGCCGTGGTGAAGGCGCTCGCGGCCACGGGCGTGCTGCAGGGCCTGGCCTCGGGCCGGGTCGCGCGGCGATGACCGCCCCGGCGGTGCGGCACCCCGGCGCGCCCGCCACCGCGGGGGCGCGGGTCGAGGCCCGTGGCTTCGGCTGGCACCACCCCGGCCGGGACGCCCCCGCCCTGCGGGGCGTCGACCTCGTGCTGGAACCGGGAGAGCGGGTGCTCCTGCTGGGGCCCAGCGGGGCGGGCAAGTCGACCTTCCTGCACGCCCTCGCGGGAGTCCTGCACGACGACGACGGCCTCTCCCGCAGCGGAGAGCTGCTGCTCGACGGCACACCGCCGGACCTGGCGCGAGGCCGCGCCGGCCTCGTGCAGCAGGACCCCGAGTCCCAGGTGGTGCTGTCCCGGATCGGCGACGACACCGCCTTCGGCCTGGAGAACCTCGCCGTTGCCCGCGAGCAGATCTGGCCGCGGGTGCGCGCGGCGCTCGACGACGTGGGCCTCGACCTCCCGCTCGACCACTCCACCGCGGCCCTGTCCGGCGGGCAGAAACAGCGCCTCGCGCTCGCCGGCGCTGTGGCCATGAGCCCCGGGCTGCTGCTGCTCGACGAGCCGACCGCGAACCTGGACCCCGCCGGCGTGCGGCAGGTCCGCGACGCGGTGGTCTCCTGCCTCGACCGCAGCGGGGCCACGCTCGTGGTCGTGGAGCACCGTGTGGCCGTGTGGGCCGAGGTCGTGGACCGCGTCGTCGTGCTCGGCCACGACGGGGGGATCACCCACGACGGGACCCCGGGGCAGGTGCTGGGCGCCGCGGCCGACGAGCTGAGCGGGGCGGGGGTGTGGGTCCCCGGCCGGGTCCCGGCCACGCGCGCGCCCGCGAGTCCGTGCGCGGACGGCCGCCCCGGGGAGGGCGGCGAACCGCTGCTGAGCGCGACCGGTCTGGGTGTCTCACGGGTCCAGCCCTCGGCGCGCCGGCTGCGCGCCCGGCGGCGGGCGCGGCGCAGGGGCCGCCCCGTGGACGACGCCGCGACGGGCCGGAACCTGCCCGTCGCGGCGGCCGACATCGGCCTCAGCCTGCGCCGCGGCCGGGCGCTCGCGCTGACCGGGCCCAACGGCGCCGGCAAGTCCACGCTCGCGCTGACGCTGGCGGGCCTGCTGGCCCCCGTGCGCGGCACCGTGACCGCCCACCCGGACCTCGACCGCGGCGCGGGTCCGGACCCTCTGGAATGGAGCGGCCGGGAGCTCGTGGCCCGCGTCGGGACGGTCTTCCAGGAGCCCGAGCACCAGTTCCTGCGCGCCACCGTGCGCGCCGAGCTCGAGTACGGACCCCGGCTGGCGGGCACGCCGGTGGCCGAGCGGGAGCGCCGCACGGACGAGCTGCTCCGTCGGCTGCGCCTCGGCCACCTGGCCGAGGCCAACCCCTTCACCCTCTCCGGGGGTGAGAAGCGGCGGCTGTCCGTGGCGACCGTGCTGGCCACGGACCCGGACGTCCTGGTGCTCGACGAACCCACGTTCGGCCAGGATGCCCTCACCTGGGCCGAGCTCGTGGACCTGCTCGTGGAGCTCGTGGACGCCGGCACGGCCGTGCTCGCGGTGACCCACGACGAGGACTTCGTGCGCGCGCTCGGGGCCGAGGTGCTGGAACTCGGCACGCCGGACGCCACGGCCCCCGGCGCACCCGACCGGTCCGAGGCCCCTCCGGCCCCGCCCGCCGGGACCCCGGATCCCGCCCCGTGCGGGGCGCCGGACTCCCGGCCGGCGCGGGAGCCGGCCCGGTGAGCGCGCCGTCGATCGCCCCGGTCGTCCGCGGCTCCCTGCTCGGCCGCGCGAACGCCGTGGTCAAGCTGGCGGGGGCGCTGCTGCTCACCGTGGTGCTCGTGGTCAGCGCGGACCCCGTGACGTCCGGGCTGGTGCTGCTGGGCGAGCTCGGACTGCTGGCGCTCGCCGGCCGGCGAACGCTCGCGCTGCTGCCGCGGGCCTGGCCCGTGCTGCTGGCGGCCCTCGTGAGCGGGTGGGGAACGGCCCTGCTCGCCGAGGACTCCGGACCGGTGCTGCTGGACCTGGGGATCACCGAGCTCTCGGCCGGCTCGGTGGCCGCGGGCACGGCGATCGCCCTGCGCGGGGTCGCGCTGGCCCTGTCGGGGCTGCTCGTGGTGCTCAGCACCGACCCCACGGACCTCGCCGACGGCCTGGCCCAGACGGTCCGGCTGCCCGTGCGCTTCGTGCTCGCCTCGCTGGCGGCGCTGCGTCTGGTGGGCGTGATGTTCACGGAGTGGACCACGCTCGCGATGGCCCGCCGGGCCCGCGGCGCCGGCTCCGGGCACGGTCCGGTGGGCGTCCTGCGGGAGTTCGGCGGCCAGGCATTCACGCTGCTGGTGCAGTCGTTGCGCCGTGCCACCCGGCTGTCGGTCAGCATGGAGGCCCGCGGCTTCGGGGCGGGCCCTCGCACCTGGGCCCGCGTCCCCGGGTACTCCTGGCGGGACGTCGTGGTCCTCGGCGGGTGCACGGCCGCGGCGGCGGTGGGCCCGGCGGTCTCCGTCCTGCTCGGGACGCACCGGTTCATCTGGGCCTGAGCCCGGATCAGGCCTGCGAGACCCAGCTCGTCACGAGCCGGGTCAGCTCGGGGTCCACCGGCAGCGGCTGGTGGTCGAGCCGGCGCACCGGCACCGCGAGCCGGACGCTGGAGACCAGCCACACGGCGTCGGCCTCCATGAGGTCCGCCGGGTACAGCGGTCCGTATCCGAGTTCCCAGCCGTCCCGGCGGGCGGCGCCGAAGATCTTGGCCTGCGTCGTTCCGGGCAGGATCCCGTGCGAGGGCTCCGGGGTCAGCAGGGTGCGGCGGCCGGCGCGCACGCGGGCGCAGACCACGGAGGATGTCGCGCCCTCCAGGACCCTGCGGCCCTCCGTGGTGAAGACCGCCTCGTCCGCGCCGAGGGAGCGGGCGTGGCGCAGGGCGGCCATGTTGATCGCGTAGGAGAGCGTCTTGGCCCCCGGCAGCAGCCACGGGTACCCGGCGTCCAGGGCGGGGTCGTGGCCGCGCGGCAGCAGCACCGCGGTCACGCCCTCCCGCCGCTGCCGGAACGTGGCCTCCGGCACGGGGCTCACCACGATCCAGGACCACGGGCCGTCCTCCGGGGTGCCGCGGCTGATCACGACCTTGACGCTGTGCTCGGCCCCCAGACCGCCGTCCCCGCCGGGCGCGGCGTGGGCGAGCGCGAGCTCCACGGCCCCGCGCGTGTCCCGTGCGGACGGCACGGGCAGCTGCGCCAGCCGCGCGGAGGCCGACAGCCGCTGGTGGTGGGCCTCGAACTTCCGCACGCTCCCGTCGACGGCGCGCATGGTCTCGAAGACGCCGTCCCCGCGGGTGAGGCCCTGGTCGTCGATCCGCACGAGCGGGACGGAGGGATCGGCGAGGACGCCCGCGGGGTGGGCGGCGTCGAGGACGACGACGGTGCTGGTCACGGATCCTCCTGTGGGTGCGTCCGGGGTGTCAGCAGACCGGTCCGGGGTGCAGGATGTCCACCTGTTCCCAGACGTGGTCCTCCGCCAGGTAGGCGTCCTCCTGGGCGGCCCAGCGGTCCCAGTGCTCGGCGTAGTACGAGCCGTCACGGCTCAGCGCGCGGTCGTAGCGCAGGGCGGTGGGCAGCTCGACCCACACGGAGACGTCCAGGAGCTCCCGGGCCTCGGCGCTGCACGCGCCGACGCCCTCCAGGACCACGACCTCCGCCACGCGGGTCAGCCGCGGGGTCCCCGGGGAGCCGGTGACCCAGTCCCAGGCGCTCCACTCCGCGTCCCGGCCCTGGTCGAGGGGTGTGAGGACCTCGTCCACGTAGGTCCGCCGGCCGGGCCCGAGCCCGTCCCAGCCCGGGTAGAGGTCCTCGAGGTGGAAGAGCGTCACGTCCCGCACCGGGCGCAGCACCGCGGCGAGCTGCTCCGCGAGGCTGGTCTTGCCGGCGCCCGAGCGCCCGTCGATGCCGATGAGGTACGGGCGGCGGGTGGGGGACGGGAGCAGCCGCGCCAGATTGGTGCCGGCGGGGTTGGCCATCGCGAGCGACGGCTCCAGCTCGAGCTCGATGTCGATCACGCGCGTCCGGCGTCCTGCGCGGCGTCCTGCGCGGAGCCCCGGTCGGGGCCGAGCTCCCGGGCGACGGCGCGGACCACACCCGGCACGGCGGCGGCGATCAGGCCGTAGGTGGTCTCGAAGTCCTCCGGGCCCCCGTACCAGGGGTCGTAGATCCCGAGGTCGTCGGGCCCCAGCTCCTCGACGGCGGGGTCGAACTCCCGCAGCAGCCGCACCTTGGCGGCTGCTGAGCCGTCCGGTGCGAGCGCCCGCAGGCGCCGCCAGTGGACGACGTCCAGGGCGAGCACGAGGTCGCGGTCGTCGAAGCGGACGGGGTCGAAGACCTGGGCCGCGTGCCGGGAGGCGTCGAGCCCCTCGCGGCGCAGGAGGTCGCCCGCGCGCGGATCCACGGGGTTGCCCAGCTCCTCGTCGCTGACCCCCGCCGAGTCGATCCGCACGCGCTCGGCCAGTCCTGCCGCCTCGAAGGCGCGGCGCAGGGCGAACTCCGCCATGGGCGAGCGGCAGATGTTGCCGGTGCACACGGCCACGATCGAATACATAGCGGGCAGTCTAAGCCGTCCGGTCCCGGCACGAGAAGTG